>JBOFVP010000441.1:0-10535 GCA_051653165.1 Clostridium sp. | reverse complement strand
TAATAGTTCCCTCTTTTTCATATTCAAGTCTTGATAAGACAGCGTAACCATCATCATTTCTTAGTTTAATAATCTTTGCTTTAATTAAATCTCCAATATTCAAAGAATCAATTACACCTTGATTGTCAAGTGAAGAAGTAATCTCTCTATTTGGTATAATTCCATCTCTTCCATAACCTACTAGAGAAATCATTAACCCATCTCTAGTCTTTGAAAGAATTTCACCTTCAACCTCATCCCCAACTTTGAAGCTTTTGTCCATTGAATTCATTAAAGCTAATTGATCATCCATTTTTACTTGATTATCTTCCATAATTTCTACTACCTCCCTAATAACCCAATCAGGAGTTGATGCCCCTGCAGTTATACCAATTGATTTATTTTTATTATTCTTTATAAAATCCTCACTAAGTTCTTTTTTGTTCTCAATGTGAATTGTATTTTTGCAATTTCCCTTTGCTATCTCATAAAGTTTAGTAGTATTTGAGCTGTTCTTTCCCCCAACTACTATCATAACATCAACCACTTGTGATAACTCTTTAGCACTTTTTTGTCTAACCTCAGTAGCAGAGCATATTGTGTTAAAGGCTAATAGCTCTTTACTTCCTACAGTTAAGTTTTCTACTGTTTTTTTCCACGTTTCTTCCTTTTCAGTTGTTTGAGAAACAGCACATACTTTTTGAGACATAACTTTTTCATCGAAGTTACCATCCTTAGTAATGATAGCCTTATCATCACACCAACCATTAATCCCAATTACTTCTGGGTGATTCTCATCCCCAAGAATAACTATTTTATAGCCATCCTCTGAAAACTTCCTTACTTTCTTTTGTATATTTGTAACAAATGGACAAGTTGCATTAATTACAATTAACTGATGTTCTTCAAGAGTTTTTACAACACTCTCTGATACGCCATGAGATCTTATTACAATTACCTCACCTTTATCAAGTGTATCAATTTCCTTTAAATCAACTGAAAATATTTTGTTATGCTCTAAGTATGTAACAACGTCATTATTATGGATTAAAGGACCTAATGTATAAATTTTTTTATTATATTGTCTTTGTATTTTTAAGGCCTCTTCTACTGCTCTTTGAACACCAAAGCAAAAACCAGCATTTTTGGCTAAAATAACCTTACTCATCATATTTCTCCTGTATAAATGATTAAGAATTTTTTATTCTTCTAATTTCTTCGTTAATTTTTGAAGTTACTTGTTCAATATTCAACCCTGTAGTATCAATTTCAGTAGCATCATCTGCTTTTCTTAAAGGGTCTGTCTCTCTTGTACTATCTAAATGATCTCTTTTAATAATATCATTTAATATATCATTATATGAACATTCTATATTTCTGTTAACTAATTCCTTATATCTTCTATCCGCTCTTTCTTCAGCTGTTGCTGTTAAGAAAAACTTAAATTTACTATCTTTTAATACAACAGTTCCAATATCTCTACCATCCATAATTACATCATACTTACCTGCCATCCTTCTTTGAAGTGATACAAGCTTTGCACGTACTTCTTTTATAGATGCAAAAGCAGATACCATCTTGCTTATTTCCGGCATTGTTATTTGTTCTTGTATATTATTCCCATTTAATATTAAATCATCATTTTCAAAGCACATTTCCATGCTATCTATCATATTTTCAAGAGATACTATATCTGTTGAAGGTATATTATTATTTTTTGCACTTAATGCTACAGCTCTATACATAGCTCCAGTATTTATATACATTAAATCAAACTCTTTAGCTACTAATTTAGCTATAGTACTTTTTCCAGCTCCTGCTGGTCCATCTATTGCTACTGATATTCTCATTTATATTTCATCCTTTCCTTTGTAAGGTACCACTATTTTGGGTACTCACTTTAAATTATAGTATTAAACTTAAGTTAAGACAAGTACTTAATCTATATGACTACCTGCTATATATCCTGTTGAAAGTGCTATCTGAACGTTATACCCTCCTGTAAAAGCATCTACATCCATTACTTCCCCTGCAAAACTTAAATTTCCAACTATTTTAGATCTCATTGTTGATGGGTCTATTTCTTTTGTATCAATTCCACCAGCAGTTACAATTGCTTCTTCTATAGGTCTTAATCCCTTAATGGTTAATTTAAAGCATTTTAAAAGATCTACAAGTGTTTTCCTTTCAACTTTTGTTATTTCATTTACTTTTTTATCTTCAGGAATATTTGATAATTTAATAATCACTGGTATTAATTTTTTTGGTAGTAAATCATCTAATGCATTTTTAAAGTCTTTATTTATATATTTTTTAAAGTCCTTCTGAACTCTATTATCAAGTTCTTTAGATTCTAGTGCTGGTTTAAAATCAATACATAGGTCATATGAACCATCTTTTACAAACCTACTTCCACTTAGTATTAAAGGTCCTGAAACCCCAAAATGGGTAAATATCATTTCACCTTGATTTTTATAAACTGTTTTATTATTTTCTTTAATTGATACTTCTACATTTTTTAATGATAGCCCCATTAATTCTTTTATAAAACTCTCCTTAAGTTCAATAGGAACTAAAGAGGGCTTTAGTGGTGTTATTTTATGTCCTAATTTTTTAGTTAGCTTTTGACCTTCTCCTCTTGACCCTGTCAATGGGTAGGATGCTCCACCTGTAGCTATTATAAAATGATCTCCTTTAATAATTTCATTATCATTTACTTCTACTCCTGTTATCTTACCACCATCATTAATTAATCTAGTAACTCTTGAGGATAAATTTATATTTACATTTGCTTTTCTTAATCCACTTTCTAATCCTTTTATTATGTCAGAAGATTTATCTGATTCAGGAAAAACCCTTCCCCCACGCTCTACCTTTAATCTTATTCCCTCTTCTTCAAAGAAATTTATTGTGTCTCTGTTTGTATATGTATATAGGGAACTATATAAAAAGTATGGGTTACCTGGAATAAAATCAAAAAACTCTGATATGTCTTTATCATTTGTTACGTTACATCTCCCCTTACCAGTTATAAATAATTTTTTTCCTAATCTATCATTACTATCTAATAAAATCACTTCATGTTTTTTCCCTGCAGTCATTGCAGCCATCATACCAGCTGGACCTGCACCAATCACTATAACTTTCATAAAAAAGTTACCTCCTAAATAATTATCCTTATCTTTACATAATAACTATAATGAATAAGAGGTTAAAAAGCAACAATTTAATATAAAAAGAATGAGTTTAATTTTTTTAAGTAGTTGTGTCTATTTATTGTTGTAAAAATTAAATAAAGTAGTGGAGTAATAATTAGTATATACAAAATACCACTAGTTAGAAATAAACTTCCCACTATAATAAATAGTGCAACTGGTAATAAAAATGAAGTTATATTATATATACCAAAATCAAAATAATATACTATTCTATTTAATCCACTTAATATTATCATTATTCCATATGTAAATATTGTAACAATTATGGCATTCAAAAGAATATGTAATACCGTCCCTCTATTTTCTACATTGAAATTCTCAGAAAATATTAAGAATAGTTTAGTCCAAATAATAACTAAAGGGATTAAATAAACTACTCCCTTTAAATTATTTATTATAACTATTTTAATATTAAATGCTTTTAGCTCATCATACTTATTCAATTCTTTATTAAGTCTCTGCATATATTCCATACCAATCTCCCTTTTAGAGTATCCGTATAATATATATATGTAAAACTTTCTAAATTATTTCTAAAATAAATAAAAAGGACTAAATTTGTAGTCCTTCTTTATCTATAATATCTCTAATATTAACTTTCTAAGTTCATCAATAGTACCTGAATTATCGATTATATAATCAGATTTTAATATTATTTTTTTTGTACCCTTTTCTAGATTATCCTTTTGCTTTTGTTCAATTCCATCCCTTGTTTTTAATCTCTTATTTCTTATATCATCAGAACAAGTTACCCCAACAACTTTAAACCCACACTCTTTCCAGTATTCAAAATCCTCTTCTGTTCTTCCACCTGTAACTATTATAAGAGTATCATTTGGTATATCCTTAATTGTTTTAATTTTAAGTTCCTCAATAATTTTTCCACATACATAATAATTTAAAATATTTGTATCATACTCTTTTATCTTAAGGGCAAAATCAACGTAAAAGCTTCTTTCATTCCCTTTCCACTTATCTGTTGCTAAGAAAACAGGACTCATATTTCTGCACAAGTCTCCAATATTATATTTAAAAACCTGTTTATTAGTTAACTCCTCAATTTCCTCTGCAACAGTATCCTTACCTGCACCTTTTTCACCAAAAATTATTATTCCTCTCATCTTGTAACCCTCCTAAATTATTTCACACTCTCTAATTCTTGAAACTATAGTCTTATTTTTCAAATATTTAAAACATATTAAAGGAATTATTATCATTATTATAGTTATTATTGAAATCACAAAAATTAATGATAATAGATATATAATAAAGTTAAATTCACCCTCTATAGATGTATTTGCAAGAACAAATATGTTAGTAATAAATGATGTAGGTATAAGTATAACTGAGGTATATAATGAATAGTTTAATCCTTCTAATATTAACATTTTGCATTGTTGTTTTTTTGTCATTCCTATACTCTCAAATAAAGCAAATTCAACACTTCTTGATATTACACTACTTAACATACTATTGATTATACTTATAAATCCAATCATTCCAATGAAAAATGACAATACTATACCTATGAAAAATAGCCCATCCCTTTTATTTTTTAAATCATTTATTATATTGTATTTCGATGTAAACACTATACCATCCTTTAAGCCATGTTCTCTTATTATATTTAAAATTTCTTTATCTGCAACTTCTAAATAGTCATCTGATTTTATTTGTATTTGAATTGAGGTTATTGATGGCTCGCTATTAAATGTTTCAATATAATTTTTTTCACTCATTATTACACCTGCTATATTTGAATCTTCAATAACATCAATTACTTTAAATTCCTTTGAAATTATTTCACCATTTACATAAAAATCTAAGTATATATATTTATTTTTTAGATTCATTGGTAAGTTTGATACTATAATGCCATTACTATTATAATAACTAGTATAATCCTCATTATTTATAAGCATTCTATCATTATCACATTTTGCAGATATGTTACGTATACCATCTATTGAAATACCAAACTTATATTTTTCCTCTTCAGTATATGGTAGAAACTTAAAACTTGGTTTATTATTAACCCTAACTCCATTTATCTTTATATCATCTTTATTATAACTTGAGACTTTTTCCTTAACCTCAGTTACACTTGTAACATAAGAGAGTGCTCTTATTTCCTCTGTTATATTCGGAGTTAATGTTACAATACTATCCTTAGCTGAAGATATTTGTTGTGTATCTAATATAAAATCACTTTGATATTTATTATTTAGTATATCGCTTGTATTAAAGCTTATATAGTATACTAAGGACAAAATAATTGTAACTCCACTAATACAAATAGATAAAATTGTTGATAGACTTTTTCTTTCATTGGTAAATATATTGTACATGGCTATTCTTGATAAAATATTATTTTCTCTTATATGTCTCATAGTTGTTTTAGTTATGTTTTTCTCTCCACCTATAAACTTTGATGCCTCAACTGGAGAAACCTTATTTAAATAGTTAATTGGCTTTTTACAACAAAGATAAATTACAATTAGAATAAAGATTGCTGATATGAAGCATACCTTAAAAACATTTGGTTTTATATAAATCTCTTTTAAACTTGTTAACCCCAATAGTTTTGGAGTAAATAATTTACTAAGTACCATACCTAATATCAATCCAATTGGTGTTATAAATAAATAATTTAACAAGCCTTGATAATATATTATATACTTTAATCCATTTTTACCAAGTCCAATTGTTTTAAATATTCCATAGAGTCTAGTTTCCTTTACAACTGATGTATGAAATATATTAGCAATTAATAAATACCCACTTATTAAAGTTATAAAGATAAAACATATTATTAAAGTTGTAATTGATGAATTCTCATAGTCTATTAATGAATAAACTTCAACTAATTCCAGATCATTTAACGGTTTTTCTTCCTCATAGTATCCTACAATATTATAGATTCTCTTATTCTTAACTATATTGCTACCATCCATAGAAGAGGTATTAAAGTATATGTTCCTCCAATTTTCCTCTTTATCATATTCTTCCCCTGATATCATCCAAGTTGGAAGTAATAGTTCATTTGGACTTGTTGGGATTTCACCTAAAATCACTTTATCTTTTAAAACCTCTTTTAATCCTTCATGTGAGGTAAACTTTAGATATATATTTTTATCATCAAAGGAAATATTTTTGTATTCCTTTGATTCCACATAATTTCCTATTCCAATTATTCTCTCTTTAGTATAATTGTTATCTAATCCCTCAATAATGGATGCATATCCCTCTGTTGGATTTACTACTTCTCTGTTTAGTGCTTCCATTGTAAATATACAGTGCAGACTAATGGTACCTAAAACTGTAGTTAAGAAAATTGCCACTCTTAAAATGAAATTTCTTGCTTTACTTTCTTTATATATTCTTTTTGCAAGATTCAGATTCCCTTTAAAATTATTATTGTGTAACAATTATACAACCTCTCCATTCTCAATTCTTATTACTCTATGAGCTAATTGAGCAACATCCTCATTATGGGTTATCATTATTATGGTTTGATTATATTTCTTAGCAGAATGTTGAAGTAATCCAAGAACCTCCATCTCACTTTTAGTATCCAAGTTACCTGTTGGCTCATCTGCTAGAATTATACTTGGTTTTATACTTAAAGCCCTAGCAATAGCTACTCTTTGTTGTTGTCCACCAGATAACTCTGAGGGAAGACTAAGTTTTCTATTTTCTAAGCCTAAGGTTCTTAAAATATCATTAATATATTCACTATCAACTTTAGCGCCATCTAGCTCTAAAGGAAGAATTACATTTTCATATACCGTTAAAATTGGTATAAGGTTAAAACTTTGAAAAATAAACCCTACATTTCTTCGTCTAAAGATGGTCTTCTCGTCATCACTTAACTTTAATAGAGATATATTATCAATAAATACCTCCCCATCTGTTGGAGTATCAAGACCTCCTAACATATGTAGTAAAGTACTTTTCCCACTACCTGATGAACCAAATACAACTATAAACTCTCCTTCTGAGACATCTATATTAACCTTATTTAGCGCTATTACAGCTTCATCTCCATTACCATATATTTTAGATAGATTAACTGTTTTAACTTTTCCCATAATAATCTCCTTATTTGTTTAGTAAGAATATTGAAAAGGTTGTACCCTTATTAACTTTTGATTTTACTGTAATATACCCACCTTGTCTTTGAACAATCTCTCTAGCTAGAAACAACCCTATTCCTGCTCCCTCACGTTGGGATACATTCTTCCCTCTATAAAACCTTTTAAATATGTTATTAACTTCTTTTTCATCTATACCTATTCCATTATCCTTTATATTCACTCTAGTAAAGTTTTCCCATTTATCAACATTTATTATAATTACTCCATTTCTATCTGAATACTTAACTGCATTTTCTAATATGTTAAATATTGCCTCAGATGTCCACTTCATATCATGGTAACACTTTATTGATGATTTACATTCTACTTTAATATCTATGTTTTTATCCATAGCCTTTCCATATACACCACCTACTGCAGTTGCAAGTGTATCCTCTATTTTAAAATAACCCTTGTTTAAATGGATGATTTCTGTTTCTAGTCTAGAAATCTTAATCAAAGCATCCATTAACCATTGGAGCTTTATAATTTGGCTATTTGAGTAACTTAAAAACTCTATTTGCCTCTCTCTAGTAAGATCTCTTTCTAATAGGGTTGATGTATACATGGATATATTGGCTAGAGGAGTTTTTATTTGATGGGATAGATCAGTAACAAGACTTTGAATGCTCTCCTTCTCCTTCTCATAAACACTTCTTTCATTATCTAGTATTCTTACTAATTCCTTTATTTTTCTTTGTTCTTTTGAAAAAAGAGTTTCTTTACTTAATTCGTATGTTGCATCTCCTCTTTTCTGTATAACTTGATCTAAAAAATCACTCCTTCTTTCCCATTCTAATATTAGTACTTTTCTTATTGTAAATATAAAACTTATAAATATCAGAAATGTAGTTATTAATAATATAATTATTGCTTTAGTAGTATATTCTCCTGTAAATTCTCCATATGTTATAAATAATATGTACAACATTAAAAGTAGAACTGTATAACCTGTATATATTTTTTTCATTTTAAAATTCCCTTTCAGTCCACATATATCCCATGCCGTATACTGTTTTAATATATTTTACATTTGAATCCTTACCCTCTATTTTACTACGTAATCTATTAATATTTACAGTTAACGCATGCTCATCTACAAAGTCACAATCCTTGTCCCATAATTCCTCAAGTAATATACTTCTTGTTAAAACCTTTTCTTTACAAACCATAAATTTTTTCAGCAGTTTGTACTCCGTAGGAGTTATATTTATTTGGACACCACTTTTTGTTAATATCATTTTATCTACATCTAAAATCAAGTCATTGCATATAATTTGATTTACTACACTTTCCTCTTCCTTATCTACTCTTCTAAGTAGTGCAAAAATTCTCTCCCTTAATATACTTAAACTAAATGGTTTTGTTACATAATCATCCCCACCTAATCTAAAGGCCTTTACAATATCAAATTCCATATCACATGCTGATAAGAATAAAATTGGAGCCTTAGAAGTACGTCTAATCTTTTCACATATATCAAATCCACTTCCATCTGGAAGATTCACATCTAAAATAATTAAGTTGAAACTTTCACTTTTAATGTATTCTTCAGCTTCACTTGCAGTAAAAGCATTTTTAACATAAAAACCATCCTGTTCTAAATTAAAAGTAATTCCTCTGTTTAACATTTCATCATCTTCAACTAAAAGAACTTTTCTCATTTTATCCTCCATAATAATAGGGATTATGAAAATTTATACAACCTGCACCACCCCTTTGAATATATATACAATTTTACCATATAAATTAAAATTTATGTATATGAAAATAAAATTATCCCAGTGTATAATAAAAAACTAGCCCTCTAGAGCTAGTTTTTTATTAGGTGTTATAAAGTTATATATCTTGATTTAAAAATTGTAGTCATTTCTTACTTCTTCTATCCATTCATGAAGAGGCATAAAGTATTTTTCTCCACTCTCGATTGCAGCTCTTCTGTATTCAATGGCAAGATTCCTTAAGGAACCAAACACTTCTACACATTCCTCAATGTATTTATCCTCTAAGTCCATAACTATTTCTTCTGTAGTCATTGCTATTAATTCATCTACTAACATATTACATCTCCTTGCTATGAATTATTAAACCGACTTTAATATTCTATCATACTATTTAAAATTATCAACAACCTACAACTATCCTTTTTTTGCTTTACCATACCTTTTTGTATGAATAGGTTTAATTAAAGGTTCTTATAATATTGTATTAATTCATCCCTTGTTTTTATTCCCATATTTTGTGGAATAACTAGATTTTTAACATCTTTTCCAATAAGTTCGCCATCCACAATATACTCTTTACCTAATAGTTCCTGAGCCCATGTTGTTACTTTATCTATTGTTTGTAATTTAATATTTAATATTTCTCCAAATGCCTTTAAGATACATAGTCCATATTCTAAATCTTCTATAAAGTATCTTGATGATAAATCTGGTATAACACCGGTTCCTTTTGATACCATTGGGCTATAAATCCCCTTAAACCCTATAGCACTTCTAATCTTTTCATTAAGTTCAATTGGCTCCGTTATTGAGTATCTTTTCTTTATTTTTTCGAAGTCATCAGTGTTAAAATCATTTTTATAATTTAATTCATTTAAAATTAGAGTTAATTCATCATCTAAGTCTAGTAATGTTGAAGAGGCCACATTACCCCACTCTTCATAAAATTTTGGATTCCTATCATAAATAACTCCATCCTTATAGTCATTAAATAATTCGTAAAGTCTTGATGGATGCATTGTTGGATTTGATGGTGATAGTGTTATTGATAAGTAGTTATCAACTGGTAAGCATGTAATATCTATTAAACTAGTCATTACTTCACAAACTCTCTCTTTACAACTACTTGGTACAACACCCAACTTCATAAATGGATTCTTTTGCTTTAAGGCAACACTTTCTCCATAACTAATTAGTCTTGTAATTGAAGGTACTCTTTGGCTTCCAAAGAATATTCCACCTTTATTTATTAATTCTTTAATGTAGAATTCCTTGCCTCCAAATCCAGGTATTGCTCCAACTATTGTATTTGGTTTAACATACTTTATTATTTCCTCGATTGTTTTCTCAAACATAAATGATGGATGTGTTATTAAAACTACATTAGCATTACTTATTACTTCTTCTATTGATGAAGTTACCTTATGTAGTTTGACATTATGGACAATATTTTTTTCTTCTTCATGTAATTTTAAAAC
>JBOFVP010000440.1:0-2466 GCA_051653165.1 Clostridium sp. | reverse complement strand
ATAGTGATAGGGCTTCAAAGCTAATTAAAAACGTTGATTATAATGATGGCAATTCGATAAAAAATGCTATTTTAAATCTTAGAAATGATGAACATATAAGAACGGCTTTAGAGACAGATATAATCTCTAAAGCATTCATTGTAAGCTATAATAATACATTTGATTTTCCACAATCGCATGAGGAAAAAAAGCGAGTGGATAACTATCAACAAATAATGCTGAATCGTATAATGGGAATTAATTCACCAGAAGAAGATATTAAAAGACCATTTACTTATGATGAATCAGATATATATATTCCTGCAATTACATCAGATAGATTAGATTTATCACTTATGGAAAGCTTTGATCATGCTATTGAAACAGACTTTTTGAAGGAGAAATTTGAAATCTTCAATCATATGTGTTCACGCGAGATAAGTTCAGACTGCACTATAAATGATAAATATATACTAGATATAGATTTAGATTATTTTCATACAATAAAGTCTATAAAGCCTAATAATATAGAGTTTTTTTATAACTTGATTAAAAATGCAGAGATAATTACGATTGCGGTGGAGAGTGTATATGTTGATTTGCTAAAGGAAGAATATCAGGTTCAAGATGATATTACTAGCTCGTTTTTACAAAATGAACTTTTGGAGCATATTAAACAAGCTTTATAAGGAATGAAGTATATTAAACTATAATAAAGGTGGTACTCGTTGTTGAGTACCACCTTTATTATAGCATATCGGTATAGCAAGTATAGGAATCAAGTTTTAAGGTCGATTTAATGGAATTAATCATAGTTCTGTTTAAAATATCAACAGCGATATGTGATATGTCTTCATCAGCAATAAGATAAATACTATTAGGTGTCATATCACTTATATAAATTTTCTTTTTATTCTTCAGATTAAAATCTTCTATATCTTTATAAACAGCTAGTATTGTTGATTTTACAACCTTTGAAGATATATAGTTCAATCTAGTGTTTAGGGGTGAAAGTGGAATGTGTTCAATTAGTTTCACGTCGTAACCTTTATAAGTTTCTGTATTAAACATATCTATTGAATTAATAAGCTTTGGTAAGTTCTCTTTAATAAAATCTAAGAAAACTTCAATATCATCATTAAATAGTAAAGTAGATTTATAGGTATATAAATAGTTTTTAATATCCTCAATTGAAGTAAATTTGCATAGATAGGCTTCCAAAACCAATAAAATTGTAGTTATTAAGCCTGTTTCTAAATCAGGATTTAAAGTTTTTATATAGTTAATCAAGTTATTATCTGAATCACCTGGAACCATATAATCTTTTAACCTTAGGATATTTAGTAAGCTGTTAAAGTATATATCTGGTAGAGTTCCTCTGATAATGCATGAGTTATTCTGTTGCATAATAAAGTTGAATGGATAATTACTGCTAATTAAACCATTTAGATTATATGAGTGGGGGATATAGTTTTCTAAGCTTAGATTCTGTAGTGAATGTACTTCACAGTATGTTTTATATAAATTTAAAAAATTTGAATCTGAAATGCCTTTGTATAAGGAAATAGGTAATTCAGTATTATTCTCAAGATAATCTAATAAATTAGGTTTAGTAATATCAAAATCATCTATAGAAATTAATTTATCTGAATAGGACTTCAACTCAAGTTCTTTATTTTTAAGTGTTAATCCATCGTATAAATCCAAGCTTCTCATATATGATCTATAATCAATTAGATATAAATCTCTCTCTTTATTTATGTAGCTAATATATGAGTGATTATTAATAATATCAAATAACTTCCTGTAGATAGGAATTAAAGCTCTATAACAGTTTAGTTCTGATTTGTTAAAAGTATTGGAAGCAAATATAGCAACAAGCTGTTCAATGTTCTTAATATCTTTTCCATAAAGTATTTTAATGATAAGAACAAGTGGTATTGTTGTTTCATCAGAGTATTTGAAAGAAATCTTTAAAGGTTTTGGTATATTAGATATTAACTTAATAAGACTGTTATCATTACAGTTAAAACATAATCCATCTGTAGTAATATATTTAAATGTAGAATTTTCAGGGGATATAACAAGAAATTTTCCACTCATTAATTTATAGTGGTAATCTTTAAAATTTTCATTATTAAGCTCTATTGTTTTTATAGGTGAATTATCAATTTCGATCTTATTAAGTAGCTGTAGACAATCTCTTTTTATTCTATCTGAATAATTAATCTCCTTATATTCTTTTATATCTGAATTATTTAATTCAATATCTAAATCTTCGTAGTTAAAAACATTGCCCTTTATTTTGCTCATATTCTACACCTCATAGTTAATTTAGTATTCTAATAGTGTTACCTAATTTAAAGAAAAATATTAGGTAATTATATATCATAAAGAAGTAATAAAAAGTAATAAAAATAACTTTTAATTATGGGTAATTTAGGACTTCATATAACTGGACAAAAGATATCTTAATGGTAATAAAGT
>JBOFVP010000439.1:0-2055 GCA_051653165.1 Clostridium sp. | reverse complement strand
GTTTGTGTATCACTTGCTGATTTACCAACTGAAAAAGTAAAAATAGCTATTGTAAAAGAAACCAAAAAAAATATTAATCCCTTTAATCTATTCTTTTTTAAGAGTAAACTTTTCATAATCATTTCTCCCCCTTTTGTTTCCATTTAGATAATTATATCACAAAATATAGTAATGCATACCATTTACTCCTCCATATTTTTAAAAAAGCACCTATTAATAGGTGCTTTAAACTTTCTTTTTAATTATATATCTTTTCTTAATACAAATCTTCTTAATCCACCATACTTAATCTTTTCAAGTATAATCTCATATCCTAACTTTTTAAATGTATCAACACTAAAATTATTAATTGGAGATGCTGTAGCTGTCATTATAGTACAACCATTTTCTTTACCTATCACCTCTAACTCTTTACATATTTTTAACTGGAGCCCATTCCCTCTGTAATTAGGAAGAACTACTGTTGATTCTATTTGACCAACCTTAAATAACTCATCATTAGTTATTCCTATATCATATCCATAATTATGAGGATCCTCTCCATTTTTAACTAGTACCCCCATAGCAATTAGTCTCTCATCATTATTTTTTAAACCTAAGATAATTCCCTTTTCTATACATTGTAAAAACTCTTCTTCACTAGATGGTGAATATAACTCTTTGTTATCTAAAAAATCATATATTTTTTCTTGCAACTCCATTATTTCACTTAAATTTTCTTTAGACAGTTTTTTTATTGTTATAAATTCTGAACCTACATCCCTATTGTTTACACTAATTTTTTTCTCAATATAATTCATAAAATTCTCCTCTATCCTTCGTATTTAATAAATTATATCATAATTTTTTTCCCACCTAAAGCCTATTGTTTATATTAGTTATCTTTCTATTTAATCTTCCTTCTCTTTCATTATACTTATTTTTATAAGTACTATTCTTTATCTTAACCACATAAAAAATAATCTCTCTTAAGATAATTGGAATTGCAACAACTGAAATTATACAAACGCTATTTATTATACTCCACTCATTTTCTAATCCGATATTTAGGTTAGTCATTAACCCCTCTAAAATTACAGTATTTATAATTGATATCCAGCAAATTGTATTTAAGAAACTTTCAAACTGCTCCTCTCTAAACTCCTTATCCCTACTTTGAATTGGAGAAGGCTCCTTCATACCTACTGATTTCTTTTTACCATTTGAATCAAAATACTTCTTTATTCTTTTTATTAACTTACTTGGTGATAGTATCTGAACGATAGTAAATACAGCTACTACCATAATTATAAAATGAACCAAATATGATTCCATATAAGTATCAATAGAATATGCTGATGGATACTTTGAAAACTGTATTCCATTAAACATAATTGAAATAAACAATAATACTGTCCAATATACTAGTTTTTTTGAATAATTCTCTAGGGTGGCATCATTCTTTTTTTGCAATGAAAATATAAGTATACCAATAGCTAGTATTAATAATTCTATATAAAATATCATGCCATTTCTCCCCCATTATCATAGTTATTTTTAAGCTCTATGACTCTTTCCATATATGCCTTATTTCTAGTTAATGAGTTTATTTTTTCATTTATCCAGAAAATAAATTTATTTTTTATAAGTACATAGGTTTCATCACCACTCTCTTCCTCACTATAAATATCTTCTCTCTTAATCATAGTAGCAAAATTTAACTGACATATTGTTGCAATAAAAACTTCATACTCTTTAAGTTCCTTTATTGGGGCCCACATAGCATACCCCTCTCCAATAGTTTCAGTAACTAAAGAGAATTTATTTAAAAATCTTTCTAATCTAACCCTAATAACATCTACCAATTCATAATCACTATATATTTTTCCTTTTTCGATAATAGATAAAATCAATACATCTTCCATAGCTTCCTCTGATTTTCCTACAACATCAAAGTTTCTTTTTGCAAAAAGAGAGGTTCTATTTTTACCATTAGTTAAAGCGAAAATTAGTGATAATCCATCTACCAATGCTGCAAATAAGAGACAAAACCATGCCATTTGTCTTCCATCATTA
>JBOFVP010000438.1:0-1589 GCA_051653165.1 Clostridium sp. | reverse complement strand
CCTCCTTCACTTTTCACTATTCTCTATTCACTATTCTCTATTCTCTATTCACTTTAATCTATTATAAACTACTTACCCTAAAAACACTATATTTTAAGTATATTATTTCCATAGACAAGCTAATTTTATTCAAAATTTTGTAAAAAAGCAATGTATACTTAATACATTGCTAACTATAAGGATTGAATAATCCTACATCTACTTTTAAGTAATTCTTTAATTGCTCTTTCCCTGTATTCTTCAACCCCATTAAAATCAATAGTATCTATTTTACTACTTAATTCCTTTGCCCAGTTTTTATACTTCTTAGGATTTCTCTTAATAACTTCACTAGCTTGATCCTTGTTCTTAATATAAAATGTACCTAAATCTGAATAAGCATCATAATCAAACTCTTTTAGTTCATACTCCATATGAAAATTCAACAAAGAAAATCCATTATCAAATATAGGAGCCAACTTTTCGATTTCACCTGTATTATTATTTCTAATGAAACCAAAATTATTAAAATGCCTATCTTTATTCTCAATAATATAATCAAAAACAATCATATCATCTATGCCTTCCATTATATCCTCTGAAACTAAGCTCTTAATATCACTATACTTCCATCTGTCATTAGTGCCAATCTCTGTTCCTAAAAACTCAGCCATTGTTAAATAGCCATAATTAACATCAGTAAATAACTTGCATTTAGTACATAAAACACCTTGCCATTTCTCTAGCTCGTAATTAACATAAGATATTCCAATTATACTAGCAACCTGTGAAGCAATTACCTCTGAATAAGGTTCATTACCAGCATTAGCTGCTCCAGATGACCCCTTTTTATATAAATAAATCCCATCACTTTGCTGTCTCCATGCTTTACCTAACATTCCTTGAGTAGTTAGTTCAGGTGTATTTATTCTTCCACCTAAAGATGAAGTATTTCCGAAAAAGGTTATTATTCCCAATGATTCCTTAAATCCATCTTCATATAAGTTAACACTAGAAAAATCTTTATCATACCAGCTTATTTCATCATTAGAACTTTTAATCCAGTATGTATCATTTAATGAAACTCCATTATTAATTTTCAGATAATCAAAAGGATCAGGTCTTTCACTAAGCATTAAGGCATCAATTACCTTTTCTATGTGTTCTCTATTAGTAGGAATTGGTCTACTATCTAACCAAGAATCAAATGTATCTATATTATGCTTTAATCTATATGGCAATATATTCTTATTATCCTCATATAATCTTATTATTTCATACTTTCTTTCAAGAGTATCAATCTTCTTGAAATCAATTAGAGGCTTATCCTTGGAATACAGTGTATATATATTTTCCATTATATCACGCTCCCACCTACATTATACAAATATCTTCCTTCAGTATCAATAGGGGGATTAGAGAAGAAGTATATTCCTTTTCTCCATTAAAGTTAAACACAATCACTCTTAACATGATTTATTCACAACACATTTATCTCCTACAAATACGATAGCCCACTTTTTTAAAGAATATTCACTTGAATTTTCAATTGCTATTAATTCCTCAGAACAAGAATATTTCTTTAACTGGTTCATAGCTTCTTCTAATCT
>JBOFVP010000437.1:0-1742 GCA_051653165.1 Clostridium sp. | reverse complement strand
AAATATCCTGTTAAATATCCTTTTTCCATATTCATAGTTCTCTCAAAGCCAATTGCAGGAATTTCACTTTCATCATAAATTCCAATTATTTCACAAAATACTGGTTTTCTTATTAACTCTTTAGTCTTTTCATCTTCACTTAATATTTCTTTACTTATTATATCTCCTATTTTAGGTATCTTACTGGTTCCTTTATCACTAAACTTCCACCCTACTATAACTGGTACAGTTTCTTGATCAGTCCAATTTCTTTGAAAATCCTCCTTCTCAAAAAATCTACCCTGTTTCATTTTAATGTTCATCTTTTTACTTAATTCATAATCAACAACTATATGCTTATTAAGTTTAATTTTTAACTCTACATCTTCGCCAATATCTCCATAATGATACATAGACATATCAAAATCGGATGGTGAATATATAAATTTATTTGTTATTAATCCTTTTTCTTTTAGCATATCTAGCTTATTATATAAACCCATCTTATTTTTATTAAATGATCCTATAACTTTATCATAACTTTCTTTTGTATCATCATTATCAACGTCTATGTTAAATAAATATGTTTTATTCATATCAAACATTTTGTTAAATGCTTTAGTACTTTGAGCTGTTCCCTTATATTGAAGTATACTGGCATTAAAAATAGTTAATGAAAATGTTAATGATAATATCATTAAAGTAGCTAGCCTTCCCATTCTTTTTACTCTTAAAATTAATCCCATACTCTATTCCTCCCTAATAATCTCAATAGGTTGAATTTCCTTTAACCCTTTAATAAAAGGAATTGCCACTGAAAATGCTAGTCCAACTGTTAAAATAATTGAATATATTACATTAGATATATTCATATTTAGTTCCATATTCATAATATATCCGCCAGTTAACTTATTTAATATCATCTGAAAGGTTAACGCAAGTACTATTGATATTGTACAGATTATAGATAATTCTCCAAAGAATAATAGGGAAATTCTAAAATCTGTAGCTCCCATTATCTTTCTCATAATTATTTCTTTTTTTCGTGACTCCACCCATATTGATGATATACCAATAGAATTAATAATCGTTACTCCTATTATTAACACTAATATAGAGCCTGCCATTCTTGCCTCTTTACTTGTATTATATATATTATAATCTTTCAAACTGATATACCCCTTTGACGGCAAATTCTGAGTAATCTCTTCCATTCTTTTTGTGAAAAGTTCTATTTCATACCCATATCCACTTACTACAAAGGTTAATGATGAATCATTTAAGTTAATTGTTCCATATATTTCTTCAAAGAGTTGATAAGGCATTATAATATACTCATCTCTATCGCTACTTTCTCCAACTTTATTAAGTTTAAATTGTTGTAGTCTTTCTTCCTTATCAAAATATTGTAAAGTTAAATCCTCTTCCTCTACTGTGGTTGTTGATATAACTTTGTTTTCTTTACTATTAAAGTCATCCTTATTAAAAGCATTCCCATCCTTCATTGTTTCTTCAATAAATATTCCATCTGTCTTAAGGTAAGTTTTAATTTTAATGTTAGACTTGTCTTGATTTTTAACCATATAAATTGAAACATTTTGTCCCTTAAGATCTTCTATCAACTTATCTACCGAAAGTTCCTTAATCTCACTAAAATTTATTACTTTGTTATACTCCGGATTATATTTGTGTTGCTTGTTAGTTTGTGTATCACTTGCTGATTTACCAACTGAAAAAGTAAAAATAGCTATTGTAAAAGAAAC
>JBOFVP010000436.1:0-6192 GCA_051653165.1 Clostridium sp. | reverse complement strand
TCTGTTTGATTCAAATTAATAAGGAGCCACTTTCTTTATTTTTAGCAAAAAGAGAACTTAGAAAGTATTATTCCATCAAAAAAAGTGATTTAAAAAATCTTGATAAAGAAATTATAGATCAAATGTATAATGAAATGCTAAAAGAAATTGAAAAAAAGCAAGAAGAGTTAAAAGAAAACAATTAAATGAATTTAAAGAGAAAGTTTTACTTAATAAAAAAGAAGAAAACTAGTTAATAAATTATTGAAAGACAAATATTATTAGTAAAAATAAAAGATAACTTTGTTTCTATTTGAAGCAAAGTTATTTTTCTAAAGGAAATCAAAAAATAAGAAAAAGATAGCTAAAATATCAACAAAGTATATGAAGGTAGAACTAATAGATTGTTATAGATTAAATAATAAAGATTATTTATGAACTAAATGGGCTTCAGGTATTTTAGGGTATGAATATTATTTTGTTTATTTAACAAAAGGAATTCTTTATAATCTAAGTTAGAAAATCTAAAAATAAGAAGGCAAGGAAATTAAATTATGAGGAAGCTTTTAATTTAGGAAGGTTATGTTTATACAAATATTGGGAGTTAAGAAAAGAATATTATGTAGAAGATTTAATGAGAACTGAAGAATTAGAAAATTTAAAAAGTCTAAGAAGCTGGAGAGAATATGTTTAAATGTGAGTGTGGAAGTATGGACTTTGATTATATGAATACTAAAGAAAATATAATTCAAAGCTATTTTTATCAAAACGAGAAAAATACAGAATAGTAAATTATACAGCAAATGCTGAATTTGAAAAAGAGTATTCTGTTGTATGTATAAGCTCTTATTATTCATTGGAAGAAGCTAAAAAAATATTAGAGAAAATAAAAAAAGATAAAAAATTAGAAAATATAGAATTTTTAGAAATAAAAAAACTAGAAGCATACTTGTGTCCAGAAGAAAATTATTGGTACACTGGAAATTACATAAAAGTGTAGAAGAGCAGTAAAATATATGCTATATGATGTAACTTTATAGGAGGAAAGTCGAGTATGAAGCCGTAACCCTGCAAAAATAAATGCTTAATTGAAGTTAAGTGCTTATTTTTGTGAGGCTTTTTTTATTTTTAAGTATATGATAAAGGATTTAAAGCTCTGAAGTTGGTATTAAAAATATTTGAAATGATAGATTAAACTAGAAAAACTAAAAAATTGAAAAGAGACGGCTAAAAATGGTATAATACTATTAATATTAATTAGATAAGGAGAAAAAAATGCTAATAGAAACGGTAAAAAGAATTTTATATAAAGATGAGAGATTGATAAATAATGATGAATTTAATATGATAAAACTTTATGATTTATTGGAAAAATATGATTCAGAAATATTAAAAAAATTATATCAAAATGATGAAATAAAAAATAAATTTTTTAAAGATATTGATGGAATAAATATTTTTAAACAAGAAGAATTCAAATTTTTTCTTCATCATCAAAAGCCTTTTGAAAATGGATGGACAAAATTGAAAAATAGAATAGGTCTATGTGATGGAAAATATTTTTTACGAGATACGCAAGATATAGTTTTAAACTTTCCTTTTAAAGATTGTATATTAGAGGGAGGACAATCAAATAGTGAAGGAATAGAAAATTATTTTAATTATGAAGTAACTTCATTTAAAGAAAAAGAGAAAGCAGAAGAAATAGAAATGATTGGAAAAAAAATTGAGATAGAAACTTCTTCTAGAGGGAAAGAAACATATTTTGTATCAGGATTTAAAAAATATAAAAAGAAAAGAAAAGAAATATTTTTTAATGAAATCTTAGCCAAAGATGAGATAGATAGACTTTTAGAAAAAAAAGCGTTTGTTGATTGGAGAAGATATACAAAAAATGGAGAAGAAAAAATTGAAAAAATAAAAAAAGATAAAAATGGAATAATAAGAGAAAATTTAATTATAAAAGGTAACAATCTATTAGCTTTGCATAGCTTAAAAAAAGAATTTACAGGAAAAATTAAATTGATATATATAGATCCACCTTATAATACTGGAAATGATACTTTTGCATATAATGATAATTTTAATCATTCTACATGGTTGACTTTTATGAAAAATAGATTAGAAATAGCAAAAGAATTATTAAGAGAAGACGGTAGTATTTTTGTTCAATGTGATGATAATGAAGATTCATATTTAAAAGTACTGTTAGATGAAATTTTTGGCAGAGATAATTATAGAAATAAAATAACTTGGAAAAGAAGAGGAGGAAGTGCTAATCCTAAAAATAGATTAAATAATGTCACAGATTATATTTTATGGTATTCAAAATCAGAAAATATGAAATATACCCCTATATTGTCTTTGGATGATGAAAAAACTCAACAATATATTAAAGAAAGATTTACTAATATTGATGAAAATGGGAGAAAATTTATGAAGTCTCCTATTCAAAGCCCAAATCTTAGAGAAAACTTAAAATATGAATATAAGGGATACAAAGTTCCTGCAAAAGGGTGGTCAATTTCAAAGGAGTTAATGGAAAAATGGGATGCTGAGGGGAAATTGTGTTTTCCGGAATTAAAGACTCAAAATATAAATAGAAAAATATACTTAGATGAATATAAAGGACAACCTATTTCTTCATTATGGACAGATATTTACGTAATTAATCCAATGTCAAAAGAATCGATTGATTTTACAGGACAAAAACCAGAAGCATTATTAAAAAGAATATTTGAAATGTGTACAGAAGAGGGAGATATAGTATTGGATTATCATTTAGGAACTGGAACAACATGTGCAGTAGCTCATAAGCTTAATAGACAATATATAGGAATAGAACAGATGGATTATATTGAGGAATTAAGTATTGATAGATTAAAAAAAATAATTTCAGGAGATCCAAATGGAATATCGAAAGATGTTGGATGGCAAGGAGGAGGAGAGTTTCTTTATTTTGAACTTGCTAAATTTAATGAAGAAGCAAAAAGCAAAATATTAAACTGTGAAACTTCTGAAAGTTTAGAGAATCTATTTGAAATATTATATAATAAATATTATTTAAATTATAATTTAAACATTAAAAAATTCCAAAACTTAATAGAGCAAGAAGAGTTTAAATCCCTTTCATTAGATGATAAAAAAAGAATATATATATCAATGTTAGATGCTAATAGTATGTATGTTAACTATGAAGATATGGAAGATATAAAATTTAATTTATCTAAAGATGATATAAAATTAACAAAAGAATTTTATGGGGTGAAATAAATGACCAAGGTGCTATCATTATATGAAAAAATAGATAATTTAAAGGAATTTTCAGAAGTTAATATTCCAGAATATATAATCTCTAATTTAAAATATGATATGTTTTCTTGGCAAAAAGAAGCACTTGAAAATTTAGTTTTATTAGAAAAGAAAAAAACAGAGAATAATCATTTAATGTTTAATATGGCTACAGGTAGTGGGAAAACATTGGTAATGGCTTCTATTATTTTACATTATTATGTTAAGGGATATAGAAATTTTTTATTTGTAACAAATCAAAATAATATAGTTGAAAAAACAAAATTAAATTTATTAAATAATTATTCGGCTAAATATTTATATAAAAATAAAATTTTTATAGGAGACAAAGAAGTTTTATTAAAAGAAGTCAATAATTTCAGCCTAAATAATATTGATGATATTATCGAAATAAAATTTACAACACTTCAACAATTATATGTTGATATAAATCAAGAAAAAGAAAATCAAATAACATTAGAAGAATTAATGAATAAAGATATAATTATATTAGCTGATGAAGCGCATCATTTAAATAGTAGTACTAAAGTTAAGAAAAAAACTAATAAAAAATTCAAACCAGATATCCTAGAAGGAAGAGGAATAACAGAAGAGGATATAGAAGTTTATGGTTGGGAAAATATGATTAGAGAGCAAATATTAAATAAAAATGGATTGATTTTAAGTAAAAATAAGTTAATAGAATTTACTGCAACAGTTCCTAGTGAAGAAGAAGTTTTTAAAAAATATAATGATAAAATTATTTATAAATTTGATTTAAAAAAATTTTTACAAGAAGGATATACAAAAGAAATAAATTTAGTTTCATCAACTTTTAATAAAAAACAAAGAATAATTCATATGCTTTTAATAAACTGGTATAGACATGATATTGCTTTAAGAAATAATATTCCTAATTTCAAACCTGTAATATTATTTAAGAGTGAAGAAGTGGCTACTTCGAAAAAAGATTATGATATTTTTGTAGATATTGTTGAAAATATAAATGATAATGATTTTAAGTTTTTAGAAACACTAAGAAATCAAATAGTTGAAGTTGATGAAGTTAATCAAAATGGATATAGTATTACAGAAAGAGTTATGAATAAGCTTAAAGGTAATTACTTTGAAGTAATAAAGTATATTAAAAATAACTTTAAAGAAGAAAATATAATTGTAACAAACTCAAAAATAAAATTAAGTCTAGTAGATGAAATAAAATTAAATTCTTTAGAAGATAAAAATAATAATATTAGAGTAATTTTTACAGTGGATAGATTGACTGAAGGATGGGATGTTTTAAATCTTTATGAAATTGTAAGAATGAAAGAATCTCAAAACTCAGGTGGAGGAAATAAAGAAAAAACTAGTCCAACAACAATTCAAGAAAAACAGCTTATAGGGAGAGGTGTAAGATATTATCCATTTGATTATAATGATAAGCAAAAAAATAAAAGAAAATTTGATAATGATATAGAAAACGAGTTAAGAATGTTAGAAGAATTGTTTTATTATACATATGATGAAGAGTCGAGATATATAACAGATTTGAAAAATGAGTTAAAAAAAGATGGATATATTTTAGCAAGTGGAGAAAAAATTTCTAAAAGATTTTCTTTGAAAACTAGTTTTAAAGAAACTAAATTTTATAATGATTTTAGAATAATGGGAAATAAAAAAATAAAAAGAACATCAGCTAGCAAAATAGTATTGGAAGAGTTAAATAAAAGTAAGATCGAAATACAATTAAATTCTAATTTAAAAGAAGAGGAAAAAATTTTTGATAAAGAAAGATATTCAATAATGGAAAATGATATATATAATTTAGAATTAAATATAAAAGATATTCCTAAGCATATATTTTATAAAGCCTTAAATAGATGTATAAATCTAGATAAAAAATTATTTTCTTTTGAAAACTTAAAAAATAAATTAGAAATAGCTACAATAGATGATCTTTTTGAAGAAAAATATTTAGGAAAAGTTAAAATAATTATTAACTCTACAAGTAAATCACTTGAAGAAATTAAAGGAGAAGATTTTTTAAAGATAACAGAAATATTTTTAAAAGAAATATTTAAAAATTTAGAAATTAATTTTTTTGAAGAAGAAGGAACTGAATTTGAGCCATTATATACTATTGCAGAACTTTTTGGAGAAGAAAAAGTAAAGATAGTCAATAATGATAGTATAATAAGTTCTGAATATCTAAATATGGAATTAATCAATAAACCTTGGTATGTTTTAAATTCATTTGTAGGAACAAGTGAGGAAATATCATTTATAAATTTTTTAAAAAATAATCTTTTTTCATTAGAAAAAAAATATGAAGAAGTTTATTTATTAAGAAATGAAGAAGTTTATAAAATTTATGATTTTGATACAGGTAGAGGTTTTCAACCGGACTTTTTATTATTTTTAAAAGGTAAAAACAATAAAAATTACTATCAAATTTTTATTGAACCAAAAGGAGAACATTTACTAGAAAAAGATGAATGGAAAAATAAATTTTTGAAAGAAATTACGGAACGTTATAAAAATTGTAATTTATTTGAAAGTTATAAGTTAGAATCAGAGGAAATTATTTATACAATAATTGGATTGCCTTTATACAATAAAAATAAATCGAAAGAATTTGAAGATGAATTTATAAAAATATATTAATTGATAATTTTAAATAGAAGAGATGCTATTAATAATTAGCATCTTTTTTTATTTAAAACTTAGGAGGGAATTATGAAAAAATAATTATAGTTATAATTTATTTTTTTATTTGGAAAAAACTATTTTAATATTCAATTAAAAAATTATAAAAAGTGTAGAAAAGTAGTAAAAGATATGTTATAATTTTTGTAGAAATTGGTGTAACTTTGTAAGAGGAAAGTCGTGTATGAAGCCGTAGCCCTTTTATCTAATTGATTT
>JBOFVP010000435.1:0-1984 GCA_051653165.1 Clostridium sp. | reverse complement strand
TGAATAAGATATTTGACACTTCATTTCGTTAAGTGACTCTAATATTTGTAAGGTCATATCAAATTTTTCAATACTATGATCTATATTACTGCTTTTTAATAAAGCATCACCCATTTTAAAATTACTTTCTAAGTCTTTTATCATTGTGAACATTACATCAAACAATGGATTCCTGCTACTGTCTCTTTCCACCTTTAAAAGATTAACGATTTTCTCAAAAGGTAAGTTAGAGTTTGAATAACATTGTAGTAATCTTTGTTTTATATCTATAAAATATTCCCTAACCCTTTTATCTTTTTGAGTTATTACCTTAACTGGTAAAGTATTTACCAACATTCCAGTTATCTCTTTGAATTGTGGCAGATCTCTTCCTAAGAATGGAATCCCAATTATAAATTCCTCTTGCTTTGTATATTTATTAAGTAAGATTCCAAATGTTCCAAACATAATCATAAACGAAGTTAACTTATGTTCTTTTTGAATTTCTCTCATTTTAATTACAATTTCATCTTCTAAGGTAATTGAACACTTTTCTCTCTCATTAAAATGTTTAACTCCCCTTTCAAAATCCGTTGGCATATTTAATATAGGAACTTCACCTTTTAAGTTTTCACACCAGAACTTCTTTTCTACTTCTATTTCTTTGCTCTCTATAAGGGTATTACTCCATTCAGAAAAGTCTTTATATTGAAATTCAACTGGCTCTAGTGTTTTTTCATTATAAATCTTACATAAATCATCTAGGTAGATATTATTACTTTCTCCGTCAGATATAATATGATGAATATCAATTAATAGCCTTTTGCTTCCTTTATTATCATAAATAACAGTACCTCTAATTAAGGTATCTTCTTCCAAATTGAAAGGTTTAATAAGCTTTTTTACTAACTCACATTCATCTAGCTGTTTATTTTCAGTTAAATGAATTTCTTCTAATTTGAAATAGCTTTTATCTGATATTTTTTGTAGCAACTTATCATTTATCAACACAAAATTAGTTCTAAGAGACTCATAACGCTCTATTAATTTTCTAAAGGAGTCTTCTAATTTATTTACATCACTGCTTCCTTCAATGTTAAATAAACAAGGCATATTATACATAATTGCATTTTTATCTAACTGCCATGCTGAAAACATACTCTTTTGAGTAGAAGACATATCATAATACTCCTTTACTATTGCTTTAGTAAAGGAGTTACTGTTGATTGTTAAAGATTTATCATGAAACTCTTTGATAGTTGGATATTGGAATATATCTTGAATTTTAACTTCACAATCTAATTGAGTGTTTATTTCATTCATCAATTCTAATGCTTTTAATGAATGTCCTCCTAGTTCAAAGAAATCATCCTCTATTCCAATTCCTTTAATACATAAAACTTTTTCCCAAATCTCTATTAGCTTTCTTTGCTTATGGTTTTTAGCAGTTTCATAGGTACTTCTAGCCATATTTTCAGCAGTCACTTCTGGTAATAACTTACTATCCACTTTCCCATTATAGCTTAAAGGAATTTTATCTATTTTTTTATAATATAGTGGAATCATATATTGAGGTAATAACTTCTTAATAAAACTCTTTAATTCATTATTATTTATCTCTGTATCAGAAACATAAAATGAAGCTAATGCCTGTTCATTCTCCTCACCATGTTGAATTACCGTTACTATGACTTCTTTTATCCCATCATATTTTAAAATAACTTTTTCTATTTCACCTAACTCAATTCTAAATCCGCGAATTTTAACTTGATTGTCAATTCTTCCTAAATACTCTACATTACCATCAGGAAGGAAAATTGCTAAGTCACCAGTTTTATATAATATTTCACCAGCTTTGAATGGACTTTTAATAAATTTGCTTTCTGTTAAATCAGAATTTTTTAGATATCCTGAGGCTATACCTGCCCCTGCAACACAGAGTTCTCCTGGAAAGCCCATAGGTCTAAGCTGCATATTATCATCTAATATATAAATAGCCGTATTA
>JBOFVP010000434.1:0-12619 GCA_051653165.1 Clostridium sp. | reverse complement strand
ATGATTTATTCACAACACATTTATCTCCTACAAATACGATAGCCCACTTTTTTAAAGAATATTCACTTGAATTTTCAATTGCTATTAATTCCTCAGAACAAGAATATTTCTTTAACTGGTTCATAGCTTCTTCTAATCTCTCTAAGACTATCCCCTCACCCTTTGCATCATACTCACTCTTTGATATATATTTTAATTCAAAGATACTAAAGAATTTAGGTGAAATATTAGATTGCTTAAGAAGGGCTATATCTATATATCCATGCTCAACCTCATACTCTGATTTTACAAGATATATCTTGCTCAAAAAGCAATAAGTCAAAAATATTAACTTAACATATTTTTCATCAAATTTAATATAATCTCTATTAGATAATCTACTCAAGGTTCTTTCAACTATATTGATTAATTTAGAATTATCTCCACTTTTAGCAATTAACTTAACAGCATCTCTAATCTCCTTAGTGTCAACTTCACTCTCTACTTCTTCATTAAGCTTAATACCAAAGAAATCAAAATATAATTCTCTTATAACATTATTAGGAACCTTTAAAATTACATCCCCTAAATCCTCTTTATCAATTGTTAACATGCCAAGATAAAATAATAAAGATTTAAAATCATCTTCATTAAAGTCCTTCTCAAAGCTAAACTGATTAGTTATAACTGTTGAAATCTCATCCCCTTGAAGAATCTCATTTAATACTCTCCTGTTCTGAGATGCATTCTTTAAATCAAACATATTACCAAACTTTCCATAATCACTGGCAATATTCTTATCAATAAGTGCAACAGGACCCTTCCCAAAAGCTTCATATGAGTTCAAATAATATAAAATCATATCACTATTAAACAACCTTTTTTCTCCATCCTCTGAAAAAAGATACCCATTATAATTTTTTCTAAGCTCACAAACTAAATCATTTAGTGATTCCTTAGATAAATTATCAGAAGAACACTCCATAACAAGACTTTCAACCTCATCTTCAGAAAATCCCATCATTTCATTAAATCTGCTATCCCTTGTAATATCACTAGCAATATTAAAGCCTGAAGTTAAACTATCTAATGTTATTGGAGTTACCCCAGTTGCAAAAATTCTCTCTATAATAGTCTCAGTTCCAACCTTAAGAACCTCATAAAACTTTCTAACAAACCCTGTTTTTGAAACAATAGATTCAAACATATCTACCCTAAAGCTTAATAATTCATTAGCAAAATGATCATACTCATCAATAATCACAAAAAGAGGTTTATTAATTTTATATTGTATTTCTGCTAAAAACTCTTCAAAAACAGCTGGTGGATAACCAGATTTATTAAAATTAATTTTTATGTTATACTCACTTAAAAATTTAGAAAATGAGCTATTAATTGTTCTTAAAAAGCTCTCTTCAAGACTCTCCTTAGAATCTGTGTTAAGCTTAGAAAAATTAAATTTTAATATATAATATCCATTCCTTTTTGGTGTTGGATTTTCCCCAATATATGTTTCACCAAATAATTTATCAAAGTCCTGTTCTCTATTTATATCATAATAATTTTCTAAAACTGATGTAAAAAGACTCTTTCCAAATCTTCTTGGTCTTAAAAAGAAATTATATGGAGCATGAAGATTTTCAAGCTTTTCAATATATTTAGTTTTATCAATATAAATATAATTATTTTCAATAATAGTATTGTAATTACTAATACCATATGGCAACTTTCTCTTCATAATCTTCTCCATTTCTCATTATCACACTTTAATCTATTATAAACTACTTACCCTAAAAACTCTATATTTTAACTATATTATTTCCATAGACAAGCTAATTTTATTCAAAATTTTGTAAAAAAGCAATGTACATATAATACATTGCTAACTATGATAACATTTTACACATTTTTTTTAGATTCTAAATATCTATTAACCTCATTAAGCTCCTCAATAGAATCAATCTCAAATACATCATCACTATTAAGCTTTTCAATTTTAACATTAAGCTTAGAAAGATTATTCTTTACAATATCATCCCAATATAAGTTCTTAAAATCACCGCTATTAATAGCATTCTCAAGTTCATTAACAATAATTTTAGCATCACTAGCCGACCAGTAAGAAACACCACTTAAAATATATCCATTCCCACTACCAACAACAATATCAAGAACCTCATTATCATTAAACTTTAGTTCCCATTCATCCTTAAATCCCTCTTTATAAGCAGAAAAGTAAGTAGAATCCTTAATGCTTCCATCAATAAAATCTCTATTAATATATATATCAGCATCGATAACATAACAATCTTCTAATAAGTTTCTCACTAAGTACATAGTATAAATATTATTATATTTATCATATTTATCATTAAAGACAATATTAACCCCAAATTTCTCCTTAAGATACTCAAACTTTTCACTTAAATAACCAGTAACAACTGTTATATCAGTTATACCATTTTTTATTAAATATTCAATTTGTCTCTCAGCTAAAGGCTTTTCATTAACCTCAATTAATGACTTAGGTGTATCTAAAGTCAAAGGTCTAAGTCTTGTCCCCATTCCAGCTGCCAATAAAATAGCTCGCATTTATTTTTCCTCCATATAATTCATTTCTTCATTAGATGATTTATTTCTTTTAAATAAGCTACCAAGTTCATTAATATCCCCAGCTGCTAAAATAGATCCTGAAATAATCATTAAACAACAAACAATCGATTTAAAATCAACCTTATTACCTAAAATGAAAATCCCAAAAACTATTGCCCATGCAGAATAAGTAATATTTAAAGACATAGCCTTAGTAGCCCCAATTTTATTAATAGCCTTATAATAAAATACATAAGAAGCCGTACCAGCAAAGGCAGCCACAATTATAACAATTAAAGTACTTCTATTCATTAATACATTACCAGCAACTCCAAAGCCCTTAACAATAGGAACAATTAAAAGGCCATAAGTAATTCCAGATACAAACTGTCTAATCTGTAAAGATTGCTCAGGTGAAACCTCATCATCCTTCATTCCATATGCACATATAACTGCCTCAGATGCCCATCCAATAACACACATAATAGCAAAAAAGAAACCAACAAGTAAATTATTAACCTCTCCACCTGGAACATAACCAAGAAGGATAATTCCCGTAACACTAATTAACAATCCAACAATAGCACTCTTTTTCATTTTCTCTTTTAAAAATATAAAAGCAAAAAAAGCACCAATTGCAGGATAAAGAGATGAAATTATAGCAGTATAAGATGGCCCTATATTTTGAATAGCCATTAAATACCCCGTCATCCCAACAGGTCCACCTAAAAGTGCACCTAAAGCAATAAATCTTCCACTTCTAGTTTTAAGAGCCTTAAAAGAGTTCTTAAAATCCTTTTTAATTATCATGTAAATTCCCATCCAAATAGCCGAAAAAGTATCATGTAAAAATGTACTTACAAAAGGAGCTAAAAATATAGCCTCATTACTCTCAACAAAAGGAGTTGCTGCTAAAGCAATTCCCAAAATAATAGTATCTAAAGCCCATAAAACCCCTGATAACAATCCTAAATGCATAATTAAATTCCCCCATTACCTAAAATTAAATCTAAATTTTTCTTTGCCCTATTATATCTATCAATACCATACGTTCCAAAATCATCTCCATTACCTTCTTTAACCTTAGTCCAAAGGCTCCATAAGAAATCTTGGTAAATTTTATTTATTAAAACTCTCTTTAAATATTTAGGCTCTGGTTTACCATTAAAATATACCTCAAGGAATAGCTCTTCATCCTCATCAGAGAACCCATTTTCTAAACAATGAGCCGCAATATCCCACATAGGGTCATTCATTCCACCATATTCCCAATCAATTAAATAAATCTTATCATCACCGCTTTTAATAAAGTTAGCTGCTAAAGTATCATTATGACAAGGTGTAAGTTCAACATCTAATTCTCTCATAACATTCTTTAAACATATTACCCTGTCCTTAACCTCATTATAATCATCAAAGTTAGGATTATTAGTCTTTTTTAATAACTCCTCATAAACAGATACCTTTTCATAAACATCAAAAGTATTCTTCATAGGCATTTTACTATTATGAAGATTTCTTAAAATATCACAAACTAATCTCATATTATGCTCTTGCTTAGAAGCCTCATCACTTAGAGTTTCAGCATTTTCAATAAATTTAGAAACCTTAATACCACTTTCTTTGTTAAAGTAAACTAATTCAGCATCAACCCCAACTTTAGCAGCATAAATAGCATTATCAAACTCATCAATTCTGCTTATCATTTCTTCTGTTCCGTTACCTGGCACCCTTAAAACAAAAGCCTCACTTCCTATAATCACTTTATAATTTTTGTTAGTCATACCTCCAATTGGAGAGATACTATTAATATTATTCTTTCCAACTTTCATAACATCAACAACAATATCCTTTAAATTTTCTAACTTAATAGATTCTTCTTTAGAATGTATTCTCTTCATTAGCTTTTCTGTAACATAAACATAATGTGACTTGTTATCTATTTCATGCCATAAAAGACCATCAATTTTTTCATATCCTAATGAATAATTTCTAGCAACATCAAGCATAATATATTCATAGTTAACATATGGATTTTTATTATCTTTAAAATTCTCCATCATCTTAATAAAAAAATCATAAGATATTTTACTAATCCCTATCATCTCTCCATCAATTCTATTAAGTTGTGCAATATCTTTAGAAATCTTAAAGATTTTATTACCATTTAACTCTACAAAAGCCTCATCACCAGACCCTGTTTCAGTAGTAATTAAAATACAATCTCTATGAAAGCTCTCTACTAATTTAGTAATTCCATTATCCTCAATAACAATATCACTCTCAATTAAAATAAAGTCACCATCTATATACTCTTCAGCCACACTTAAAGACTTCATTGTTCCAGACCATTTATATTTAGAATTTTCTACAACTATAAATTCATCAGAATCATTATTTGTATTTAGTTCATTTTTTAATCCATCTATATTATAACCACCAACAACAATAATTTTTGTTATACCATTTGACTTTAGTTGGTTAATAGTTCTTTTAATTAATTTTTCATTTTCTATTTCTAATAATGCCGTTGATTCATTAAAGCAAGAATTCTTCCCCGCTGCTAATATAACAGCTTGAGTAGGTTTAATATTATTATCTGTATGTAATTCTAAAAAAGTCTTTTTCTTAATTTGTAATTGCTCATCTAAAAAATCCAAACCTTTTTTACTAACATAATACCTATGCTCTCTTCCAAATAGTTCTTTAACAATATAATGTTCCCTCTCTAATTCATCCATCATAGCATTAATTTTACCTAAAGATTTTTTACAATTTCTAGATAAAGTTCTTTGATTGATTCCTGGGCTCACATTTATCTCTCTTAAAATATCAAACATTATTTTCCCCTCTTCGTCCCGTTAATTATTTGTAAAATAGCGTTCATTTTATGAACATCATCTTATTATATTTTAATATCTTTTATTTTAAAAATCAATATATATTCTGTAATAATGGATTATTTAGGTTACTGCTATTTAATGTTATTTAACTAATAAAGGTGATAACCTATAAAAATAGATTACCACCCTTACCTCTTAATTATTAAATTGCATACTTGGCTACAATATTTTTCATATCTTCCATGACTTCTTCCATATCAGAAACTAGCTTCAATTGATTTCTAGCTCTATCTAGATTATGATTTTCTCTATGAATCTTAAAGTAAGTATCTCCATTAATATGATCCATTAAAAATCTCATAGCTAGTTCTAAAGTAATAAGCTTACATGAGAATGGTAATAACTCAACTTCCTTAGCTGTTAAATCTCCACCAACTGATTCTAAGAATCCCTTAGTAAACTGTTCAAAAAGATTAATATCAAAATTAACTTTAGATAAGTCAACCTCATCCTCCTCAGCTGTTGTAGCCCCTGAACGGATGGCATCACCAAAGTCATATAAAACCGAACCTGGCATTACAGTATCTAAATCAATAACGCAAATACCTTCTCCAGTAACATCATCAATCATAACATTATTGTACTTGGTATCATTATGAGTTACCCTTAAAGGAATTTTACCAGACGCTATTAAATCAACTACCTTTTTAGTATCTTCTGCCCTAGTCATAATGTAATCTATTTCAGCAGATACCGAAGAAACTCTGCCACAGATATCATTATCTACCGCATCTTTAAAAGCATCATATCTCTTAGCAGTATTATGAAAATCAGGAATAGTCTCAAACATATCCTCAACCTTAAAATCACTTAACTGCTTTTGGAACTTACCAATAGCCTTACCACAAGTATAAAAATCTTCTGGTTTTTGAACCATCATATAAGTTTTAGCACCGTCAATAAAAGCTAATGCTCTCCAATACTCACCATTTTCAGTTTTATAAAAACTCTCTCCGTCAACTGTATCAATTAAATTTAAAGATTCTCTTTGAGGATTTCCACCATTTAATTTAACCTTATTAGCAATATGAGTTGTAACTTTCTTTATGTTGTCCATAAGCTCTAACGGCTTTGTAAATATACCAGTATTTATTCTTTGTAACACATATCTTTTTATTCCGTTGTCCACCTTAAAGTCAACAAAATAAGTATCATTAATGTGACCACAAATATGATTCTCAGAGGTTAATAATTCACCTTCAAACTTGAAATTACTAACTAACTCTTTAAAGTTACATTTTTGTTCCATACCTTAAACTCTCCCTTAAATGTTCAATCTTGATATATAAAATTATTCAAGATTTTAATCTATTTATATTTTACCACTTATTTGAATTGTTTACAATAATATTCAATAGAGGCTTCATTAAAAAAACAATCCATTAAACTAATGAATTGCTACTATACCTCAATTATATAATAAAATTAAAAAAATTAATAGATATTTTAGATAAAATTTACAAGCATATTAATGTTAAAATTATTTAAAATATCTATTAAATTAAATATAATTATAGGTACATATTGCTATAATACTTTTGATATTCACCAGATGTTATATTATTCATCCATTCTTTATTATCTAAGTACCATTGTATTGTCTCAACTATTCCTACTTCAAAAGTTGTTTCTGGATACCATCCAAGTTCTTCCTTAATCTTAGTTGGGTCTATTCCGTATCTTCTATCATGACCCTTTCTATCCTCAACAAACTTCTTTAAATTTTCACTAACATTTTCATCAACATTATCATGGATATAGTTAATTACAGTATCAACTATTTGGATATTTGTTCTTTCATTGTGTCCACCAACATTGTAAACTTCTCCAAGTCTTCCATTGTTAATTACCATATCAATTGCCTTAGCATGATCTTCAACAAATAACCAGTCTCTTATGTTTAATCCATCACCATAGATTGGTAGATCCTTTAATTGTAAGCAGTTATTTATTAATAATGGTATTAACTTTTCTGGGAATTGGAATGGTCCATAGTTGTTTGAACATCTTGTAATATTAACTGGCATCTTATAAGTATCAGCATAAGCCTTAACCATTAAGTCTGATCCAGCCTTACTTGATGAATATGGGCTACGAGGATCTAATGGAGTTGTTTCCATGAAGAATCCTGTTTCTCCTAATGATCCGTAAACCTCATCTGTTGAAACATGAAGGAACTTAACTCCTTCCTTCCATCCATTTTCAGTTTCCCATGCATTCTTTGCACAGTTTAATAAATTAACAGTTCCAATAACATTTGTTTTAGCAAACACTTCTGGTTCCTTTATACTTCTATCAACATGTGACTCAGCAGCAAAATGAACAACATAATCAATAGTATATTCTTCAAATATATTTAAAACTACTTCTCTATCACAAATATCTCCTTGAATAAAAGTATATCTATTATCTTCCTCAACAGCTTTTAAGTTTTCTAGATTACCTGCATAAGTAAGTTTATCATAATTAACTATGTTTATATCATTATATTTCTTTAGCATATATAGTATAAAGTTTGATCCAATAAATCCAGCTCCACCAGTAACTAAATAAGTTTTCAATAAAAACTCTCCCTATTAAATAATTTCACATTATTCTATGCTTATTATTAATAAAAATCTACTAATAATAAATGAAAAATCATCTAACTTACTTACACTACTATCTATTAAATTATTTTACTATTATAAATCTTAATAACTATATTTCCTCAAAATAAATTCTTTTATAATAAATACCAATGTTGCTTGTATTATTCTAGCAATTACAATTCCTATTACTCCAATCTTTATTGTTAAAATAACCAATAAAATAATATAAATAATATTTGTTATTATTAAAATAGGAACAATATATCTGATATGTCCTAAATATATGAATAATGGATGTTGTCCCATAAAAGAATTAGAATATACTAAAAAGATCAAGTACAGTATAAGTGTTATTATTGATTCTATACTTCTTGGTATAAATATAACTATCCACCAATAACTTGTAATAGACATTACGAAAACAGCAATTGAACCAAAACCTAAAACTGTCATCATAATCTTCTTATTTATTTTTCTAGCTTCATCAATTTTATTTTCTGAAATCTTTTTACTTATTTCAGGATATAAAGCAATCGCTACTGGTGTAGTTACCCTAGATATTATCGCCCCTATTTTTTCAATAACCTTATATATTGCAATCTGTTCAAACCCTAAGAATTTATTAATAACAAATGGTGTTAAATGCCAAACTGGCATATCTAAAACTACTTGCATATTGGTATATAGATTAAACTTAAAGAATTCTTTATCAAACCTCGTTTTTTGTTTATAAAATTCATGTAATCCATTTTCCTTTAGTACTTTGAAAGAATAATATGACAACAATACAAGTGTAATAATACTTATAAGAATATCTATAAATACATATATAAATATATTTGCATTGAGAATAAAGCAAATAATATATAAAACAAGTTTAACTACAACTTCTATAAAATTAACATATACAGTTTCCTTAAACTTATCAAATACCCTTAAAACTCCAATAGATGTTCCGGTTATTCTAAAAGCAATTATTATAACATTTAAAAGAACTATACTGGTTACATAATTATTCCAATCCATTATATTGGCTACAAAATTAATGCATAAAATCCCCATTATGAATCCAAGGACAGCTGTTGCAATATCCAGTAAATATCCTAACTTTATATAATTCATAGCCTCATACTTATCTTTAATACTTAATGGCACATACTTAATTATAGCTGTGGTAGATTGAAAGTTAAATATGTCATTAAATAAATTTGAATAAGATTGTGCAATAAATATTATTCCATTAGCTTCTACACCTATTGCTCTAATTAATATAGCTAAATTAATCATACTTAATACACTAACTAAAATATTTCCTTGCAACAATACTAAAATATTTTTCAAAAATTTATTTTTCTCTAACTTCGTTATAAATCTTTTCATAAAATCTCCTATTCAGTTACCTTTTTATTCCTTAGAGATAAATATATTATTAAAATATTAGTCATTATGTATTGCAATATATAATCTCCATGAAGAGCTATACCACTGTATATATTACAATATAAATTAAATACTAAGTATATAATAATTCCATTCCAACATTTATTTCTTATTAAATCTATTAATGGAATTAATAATATTAAATAAAATATTATAGTATAAATAATTCCTCTATCATAAGCAAAAATTATAAATGGATATTCTAAACTTGCAATTTTTTGTCCTGTTGCATATATCAACTGAACTGAATATCCTTCTCCAAATCCGAATAACTTAGGTGGTAATGCCTCATTATTTGCAATCAACTTGAAAATTACATTTCTTCCACTAGTTAAATCTTTATTAACAATAGCCTCTTTAAATCTTAATAATATAGTATTCTTGAAGAACTTTGAATTTACCACTATAATAAATCCAAAAATTACACATCCAATCTCTTTAATACTTATCTTCTTCATATTATAAATAAACGTATATACCACTAAGAAAAATGCAACAACTATAGCAGTTTTTCCATTTGATAAAGTTACCCCTATTAGTAACACTGCAGAATAAAATATATAATTAATTTTGTTTTTAAACTTATCATTACCCATAAAATTAATTATATAAAATGTAATGAATAACTGAGCATTTCTTAGTGGATGTCCATACACTGATATATATCTGTATGGTTCGTTATTTTCAATCGCAAAATTAATTAAATGATTGAAACTCTCCTCAAAATAACCTATATCTAATAAAATACTCTGTATTTGTCTATTAGTTATAAAGTCAATAATTCCAATAACCAAAATAACTATAGTATATATATTAAGTATTTTTAATATTACTTTAAATACATTCTTCATTATTTCTTCGCTAAATTTAAATGCTAATAAACTCATAGGAATAAAATAAAATATTATATCAAATATTAGGTACTTATATCCAATCCCTGTGTTAATACAAGTTATTAATTGTATTAATGGTAAAATAGCTATAAGAAGCAAGTATTTATAGTTTATTTTATTATAATTTTTAACAATAATAAATATATAGCATACTATGAAAATTACATTAATATTAAATAAAGCATCTACTTCTGTTTTGAATAAATTCACCACAAAAAATCTTCTTACCATTTCATTTAAAACAAAAATAGCTATAAATGATGTAATTAATAATTTTTCTGTTGTAAAATATTCATTAATTTTTCTAAAATATTTATCCATTCCAAACCTCGCAATATTTCTTTGGTACTCACTCCAATATGAGAATATTTGTTACATCAACTTTATCTTTATATTCCACTTTAAAATAAGATCCGTTAATTATCATGACTAAACCGTAAAATACATTATATTTACTTTTATTCTTCAATACACCTTATCAAAATATTATTTACTATATTTTCCCAACTATACTTTTCAGCATCTTTGCTTATATTTAATCTATTATAGCTTTCTATGTTATCTACAATACTCTCCAATGCATTAGAAAAACTTTCCGCGTTATCCTCTATGCATATCCCGTTAAATTCATTTATAATTTCCCTATTGTATTTAGTATTTGTTGCTATACATATTAATCCATTTGCTAAATACTCAAATGTTTTTGTAGGTGGTTGATTCATAAAATATCTTGTCATAGGTATATATGAAATACCTATCAAGTTACTTGCCCACATTTCATGAAGTTTATCGTGAGTCAACCTTCCATGCATAGTTACATTATAAAGATTATTTCTTTCAATATACTCTTGCATTTTAATATCTTCTCCGGTATTACTATATCCTACCATATTAAGGTGTACTGATTCTCTTTTGTCTTCTCTTTTATTGCAAAACTTATGAAATCCAGTAATCATATCAATTAAATTACGATTATCATATGTACCAACATATAATATGTCAATTAAGGATTGAGATTCTATTTTACTTAAATCTATCTGTCTATCTGCACCTAATGGAACAATAGTTGTTTTACGTTGATTCAATTTTAATTCTTTTCTTAAGCCCTCTGACAATGTTATTATAGTATCATAAAAATAACTTTCAATTTTTATAAGTCTATCTCGAATAAACTTTTTAACTTTAGAATCATTTATTGTACCTGTTCTAATATCTAATATGGTTTTATCACTTTTTAAACTAATAGGTAAAACAGAACACCCTGCAAAATAATCTACTATTATCTTGTTATTTTTACATTGTCCTACTACTTTTATTATCTCTTTTATAAAATCAATCTTAGAGTAGCTTTGTGGAACATAAACTATACTTATGTTATCTGAAGCACTATCAACTTTAGGTAAGTCTTGGTGTTTGCAAATATAAACAACCTCATATTTCTTACTCAAATATTCAGCATACTTTAACATATCAGTATGATACCCATATTGATTAAATGTTATTAAATATATTTTATTCATACTACCCTCCTACTTTATTTGAGCTTTATTAATAATGCTTTTATAGTATTCATAATACTGATCACACATTTTATCCACACTAAAATTTTCTGTTACTAAATTATAAGCCTTATTTTCCATTTTGATTCTTAAATCCTTATCATCAATCAATTTTATTATTGCAGAACTAATTTGACTTATATCCTCACTATTTACTAATAATCCAGTTTCATTATTAATAACAATTTCCTTAGTACCACCAACATTTGTAGCAACAATAGTTTTCCCTTGAGAAAATGTTTCTAGTGGAACAACTGGAAATCCTTCCGTTCTTGATGTAGATACAACGAAATCAGATGATTTAATGTAATCAAGCACATTACTCTTGAATCCTACAAAATCAACATACTTTTTTATGTTAAATGCTTCACACTGTTTAATAAGATTCTCTTTTTCTTCTCCATCACCAACAATTACAAATCTAACATTATTATCATGTCTAACAACTTCTTTAACACTATCTATTAATATATCTAATCCCTTTTCATATGAAAACCTACTTATACTTACAATAATAGTGCAATTATTATCCCTTAACCCCTTAAATAAATCCTCTTTAGTCTCAGAATTTATATCTATCCCGTTATTAATAACCTCAATACACTTACTGTCTATACCCATATTATCTATTAAATTTTGTTTAACACATTGTCCAACAGCTA
>JBOFVP010000433.1:0-1319 GCA_051653165.1 Clostridium sp. | reverse complement strand
AAACATACTTTGCAATTTCACGAAGCTTACTTTCAACTAATTCTGCTAAAGCATAATCTGATGATCTAATATAAAACTTTGCTTCTGAGTCTAGAGGTATTAATAAAGGAGTTAATCCACCTTTAGACATGATGTAGTTGAGCTCAACATCTTTAGGAAAACTTTTAGATAATGAATTAATAATATTAAAATTCAGTAACAATGCATCTAATGAAGTTAAAGTTTCTTTATTTAAGAAACTTAAACTACTATTGCCATTATATTTAATACATAAAGGAATTATTGCTGATGATGTACCACTTTCACATGTAACTATATCAGGATGTGAAACCAAAACAACATCTATATTATCGAAAACACCTTGCTTAACCATTACAGATTTAGTACCACCAAGATATTCACCAGGGCAACCTATAATTGTTATTGTACCACCAATTTGATCTATTATTGAGGATAATGCTAAAGCAGCACCAACAGAAGTTGTAGTTAGAAGGTTGTGACCCGTTAAGTGGCCGTTAAAAGGTACAGCATCATACTCACATAAAAAGCATATGTTTGGAAATCCACTACCTTTAGTCGCAATAAAGGAGTGTTCAATATCACAAACATTTGGAGTTACATTAAAACTATACTTCTTTAATAATGAAATTATATATTTACAGCCTTTATCTTCATGGTAGCTATTTTCTGGGTTATCATATAAAAACTTATTTAATAATTTTAAATCATCCTCACAAGTTGAGAGGAAAGAAATCATTTTTTGTTTCAAAAACAACACCTCCTATATAATTATAATATTAGCAATAGTTTTCCCTATATATATAAAAATATTTATTAATTAAGATTAATAAGAATACAAGAAGTATATTAGGGCAATAATCTAAATAGTAAATAAGGGGAGTGATTCAATATGGTAGAAAAAAAATGTATAATATGTGGTAAAATGAATGTAGAAGGGATACTCATTAAAGATGAACATATTTGTTGTGAGTGTGAAACAAGAATCGTGAATTGTGATTTATCTGATGATGAATATGAGGTATACTTAAATATAATAAAGAAGGAAATTATAGAAAAACATTTAGAAAAATATATTTAGTTAATATTTAGGAGAGAAAAGATTATGACAAAAGGTTTATTTATTGTATTTGAAGGTGGGGAGGGAACTGGAAAAACAACCGCTATAGAAAAAATACATAAATGGTTAGAAGATAAGGATATTAAAGTTTTAAAAACAAGAGAACCAGGTGGAATTAAAATAGCTGAAAGCATTAGAGAAGTAATATTAGATACAAATAATAAAGAAATGGATGGAAGAA
>JBOFVP010000432.1:0-2738 GCA_051653165.1 Clostridium sp. | reverse complement strand
AGTAGAACCATCTTTTCTAATTTTAAACGCAGTAACGCTACCTGTCTTAATTGTTGACTCTTTTAATGTTACTTGTTGGTCTCCTTGAGTAATATCAAATACCTCTCTCTTATAAAAACTAACCACTTCATTTAATAATGGAGATCCTAATAAGAACGCCATTAAACTAGAATTTAACATTTCCACCCCTATTTTAGCAGAACCTTCTCTAGCTTTATCCCAAGTAATAGCGTCACTACCCTTCTTTTTAGCTGATACTGAATCAGACTTAATTGAAATTGACATGTTGTTAGCATAGTCTATTGTTAGCACAGGTTTACCAGTTTTTCTTGAAATTATTTGTAAATCTGCACAATCCTTAATACCAGCTAGACCATTTGGTGTTATATTTGTTGCCATTTTATTTCCTCCTTTAATTTTAAAATTTATATAATAAAAAAAGATACGCAAATTGGCTCTGTGCATCTTTATCTATTTTGAAATTTGTTCGTATAAACTTTTTACCTCTATTCCCTTCGTATCCACCATTCCACTTGAATATAATCTCATTGTGTAATCATGACTCTCTTTTATATTTAAAGTTTTATATGTATTAAACAATTGATATATATTCCAATTTAATTTATTTTCATAATCTATAATATTTTCGGAATGAACTACGCAATTATATATATTGTAAAATTTGTTTATCTTCTTTTTTTTATTATTTGATTTTGCTCTACCTTTATATAGCTTTTCAAACCTATTGTTATAAGTTTTATCCGCAAAATTAGTAGTAGCATTTGTTACACTTTCTTTTAACTCCTTGGTATTACATATTTTCAACAATATAGTTCTCAATTCATTAAACTTTTTATCGTCTATGCATAACAATTCATCCCCATTTAGCATTATATTAATTTTATTTATACCATTATCATAAATTGGCATAACACTAATATCATCATCTTTTATATCAAATACAATTTTAATTAATTGAATAGCATTTAAAAAATGTTTATCTAAGTTATATATAATATCTAACAAAGATACGTCTATTGTCTCTATACCTTTTATCATTTCTTTTGTAATAGCATATGGTAAAATTAATGAATTAAACTTGGTTTCACCCATAAGAAACAATTCTTTAACTGTAAGGTGTCTTATTTTTTTATTATAAAATGGTATCGGTTGATTGCTTAGGCATAAACCTTCTATATAGTCACTATATTCTTCATCATTTAAATTATATAAATCCATAAAATCACCTACTTGTTAAAATTTGTTACACTAAATACTAAGTCGGCTGTATAATAATCTGTAGCACCTTTTGTTTCTCTAAAATTATTTAATTCAACTCTGCCTACGCCAAAATCACTATTTGCATTGAACATTTTATGTAGTTCTTCACATATACAATACATTCTATCTCTACCATCATCTAGTATTAAAATTTCATTATGTATAGCTATTGTAAATATTAAATATACATCTGCATATATTCTACTATCACTTATCATATCTACTGTTTGAGTAAATAGCAAAATTCCTCTTTGTGACCATTGTGTGCTGTATGCTCTTGGCTTTAGATAAATAAAGTCGTCTAATAATGATTGCGGATTATCAATATCTGGATTAATTGTAGGATTACCATCACTATATCTTAATAGTTTTAATAAATTCTGATTTGTCAACAACTTATCTTTTACTTTGTATTTTAATTCATTTAAATTTTTAAATAATGTGTTTTTTATCATTTAACCAAATCCACCTCAGCTTCCAAAGTCTCATTATTTTTACTGTATATTATTTTAATTTTATTATCATGATGTCCTAATAAATTTTTAATTCTTATTGCACTGTAAGTTTTTTCAATAACTTCTATATGGTTATGAGGAACTCCATTGTAGTCAATGCTTATCTCCCATGCGTCTTTTGTGGGTATATCACCGCAACATATATTAAATGTTTTAGCTCCATATTTATTTATATCTAAACCACCACTCGAAGTTTGTATGTTATTGATATTTCCAGGAGGTTCATTCACATAATCTCTCATAAGAAATTCATTATATGCTACATTGTTAGCAGAATCATCTCTAGTTTCATCAAAAGCTATTTTATCCATAACAAGTCTTAACACCTTACCTGTAGTAACTCTACTTTTATCTACCACCTTGTAAACACTATCTTTATCATTATTAAAGATAAATCTCATATCTTGCTTTATTATTGAAGTTGTTTCATTATATGGTAAATAAAATAAAACCTTAGCTTCATACAGGTTTAAATAGCTAGTTTCTACTATTCCTTTAGTTCCGTAACTACTATTGGTAGCATAACAAGGAACTGGTTTGTCTAATCCATGCCAATTAAGTGTTTGGAAACACTCTAATGCCTTACATCTAGGTGATAATAAATTTTCCTCAAATTCCATAACTATATATGTTTTTTTAGGATATTCTATCAAAGAGCCAATTTCTACTTCTTTATCAGGAAGTAAATATATGTTTTTTTCAAGAGTAGATTTGTCTACATTGGTAACTCTTATATCTATATCTTCTTTTAACATATTAGGTTTTATTAAAATTGCTCTTTTATAACTAGGATCATTCTTAAAGTTATTTATTATATATCTCTTTGTATGATTCTTTCTAGCTTCAAGTTCATTCTCACCCTTATTTTTCATTATTCTTTTTTTTACATCTAAATAACTCATCTTCCTCTCACCTTAGCTCTTGCTTTAGCTATATGCCCTT
>JBOFVP010000431.1:0-1029 GCA_051653165.1 Clostridium sp. | reverse complement strand
TCAATGGCTTTAATTAATTCTTCCCCTTTTCTTTCAAAGATTGAGTTTAAAAGATTTAATAATAACCTTCTACAAACTGGATTATCCTGACTAAATATTTGCTTAAATGTAAAATCTACTTTTGGGTCTAGTAATTCATATTCTCTTTCCATACTACACTCTCCTAATCATATAATTAGTAAAAGTATCCCCAAAATATAAGATAATTATAATAAAAGTAGACTATTAACTTCAATATGTACTTCAAATCTATATATATATAATTAATCCCTTTAAAAAGTACTTTGGTTTAAATTAACTTATTATATCATCAACATTCTTACTTTTTCCAGCATTTACTCTAGATATCTTCAACTTTTCCTTGGTACTGCCTTTTTCACAGTTGATTTTGTCTTCCTTAGTACCTTTCCTCCAACTGATGAAGTTACCATATTCTTTAAGGTACTTTTTACTGACCATTTTCCTGTGCTTCTATAATTATCTACATAGTCTATTCCAAAGTTTACTGCTCCCCTAACAAGTAGGTTTGATCCTCCAGTTGCTGCTGTTAATCCACCCTCTATTGCTCCAAAGGTTGCTTCCTTGGCATAACTTTTCCATCCCCTATTTATCTTTCCATCATCTAGATAATCTCCTACAAAGTTCATTCCTGTTCTTATTGCTGCACCAATTAATGCCCCACCTAATATGTGTAGCCAATGACCATTTGGATCATCAAAATTAACTGGATTGTTATGACAATACGTATATAAGTTTAAACTTAGTGGATCTCCTATATTTCCTCTATAGCTATCTTCCTGTATAAATCTCCCTTCACTTGGATCATACATTCTTGATTGTAGATAATAGTAGTCTACCTCTTTATCATAAATGTATCCTGAGTATCTATATGGATTATCAAAGTTTGTGAATTTACCAAATAATTTTTTTTGAAACAATATTCATAAATTCATATATTATTTACAAATACCAATATGTGTATTACATAGAAAAAATTACACAGTGCGCTATAGGTTATTATTTAGATAT
>JBOFVP010000430.1:0-3376 GCA_051653165.1 Clostridium sp. | reverse complement strand
TTGGGAGCAAATAGAAAAAGCTCAGATTCATTATAAAAGATTCAAAATGCTAGATATTATTGGGGTTAGAAATTTTGATGCTATTTATGAGGATCATAAAATGTTAGTAGAAATAATAAAGGAAAAAAATGTTAAGAAGGTTGAAAAGGTTATAAAAGCTCACCTTAACAGTGGAATAAATAGATTACAAGAGTTAATAAATGGGGAATTTTCACACTATTTTACTGTGAGCTAAGTAAAAAATAAAAGTAAAAAAGTAATATCGGAGGAGAAAATGAAAAAAGTTATTAAATTAGGTCTTGGGGCAATTTTTTTTAGTTTTTTAATGGGGTGTTCGGGAGATACAAATGAAGTAAAGTCAACAACATTAAAAGTTGCATTTAATCAATCAGAAGCACATCCACAATATAAAGCGTTAAAAGAGTTTGGAGAGAAATTAGACAAAGAAACAAAAGGGCAATATAAACTTGAAATATCACCTAATTCACTATTAGGAGATCAAAGAGCATCAGCAGAGTTAGTCCAAAACGGAGTTATTCAAATGGCAGTTGTAGGAAATCCTGTTGTAGAGAGTTTCAATAAAGATTTTGCTGTTATTGGATTACCATATGTTTACGATAGTATTGAGCATCAAAAAAATGTATTTTTATCAGGGAAATTAGATGAATTATTTAAATCAATTGGGAAAAATGGGTTCCAAGTTGTAGGAGCATATACAGCTGGAGCAAGATCTATTTATACAAATAAACCTATTGAATCACCAGCAGATTTAAGAGGGTATAAAGTAAGAGTAATGCAATCAGATACTATGAAAAGAATGGTTGATTTAATGGGAGGAGTAGGAACTCCTATGGCTCAAGGAGAGGTTTATACAGCTATTCAACAGGGTGTTTTAGAAGGTGGAGAAAATAACGAAGTTACATATGCAGATTTAAAGCACTATGAAGTTGCAAAATATTTCTCTTATACTAACCATCTGATGGTTCCAGATTTAATAATTATTAATGATAAAGTTTATACAGGAATGACTAAAGAAAATAAAGACATTTTTGACAAGTTAGTAAGAGAGTCAGTAGAGTTAGAGTTTGAGGCTTGGAATGAAAATATTATAGCGGCTAAGAAATTAGCTGAGGAAAATGGAGCTAAATTCTTTGATATTTCAATCGAAAGTTTCCAAGAAAATGTAAAACCATTACAAGAGAGTGTTATTAATACTTCTGATATGACAAAAAAGATATATCAAGATATTAGAGATTTGGCTAAATAAAAGTTTTTAGTATGGGAGAAGTATAAAATGGAAAAATTTAGAAGTAATTTAGATAAAATAATTGAAATCTTTTGTATCGTAGTTATGATTATGATGACAGTGTTGGTAAGTTGGCAAGTTTTTACAAGATATGTATTCAATAAACCCAGTGCAGTGACGGAACAGTTATGTCAGTATTTATTTATATGGTTAGTTTTATTTGGGGCCGCTTTTATCTTTGGAAAAAGAGAACATATGCAAATAGCTTTTGTAAAAGATAAATTTCCTAAAAAAATAGGGAAAATATGTGATATTATCCAAGAGGTAATTATATTTATCTTTACAATGGGAGTACTAGTTTACGGTGGATATATATCATCTGTAAGGCAAATGGTTCAAATCGATGCGTCATTACAAATTCCAATTGGGATAGTGTATGCAGCGATACCTTTAAGTGGAGTATTCATACTATTTTATTCAGTTCTTAATATAAAAAAGATAGTTACAACAAAATAGGTAACTTTTGAATGAAAGGAAGCGGGAGAAAAAAATGAATTTAGCGTTACAAACAGGTTTAATAATGTTTATGTCACTACCTATTCTATTATTAATAGGTGTTCCAATAAGTATAAGTATAGGATTTGCTTCAACAATATCAATGTTGATGGTTTTACCATTTGAAGGGGCTATGCTAACATCGGCTCAAAGACTTTTCATAGGAACAAACTCATTTTCGTTAGTAGCTATACCATTTTTCATATTAGCTGGAAATATAATGAATAATGGTGGAATAGCCATGCGTTTAATAAATTGTGCAAAACTAGTTGGTGGAAAATTACCTGGGTCGTTAGCTCAATCAAATGTAGTTGCAAATATGTTATTTGGAGCTATAAGTGGCTCTGGAGTTGCAGCAGCGGCAGCAGTGGGAGGAACAATTGGTCCAATTGAAAAAACCGAGGGATATAGTCCAGAGTTTAGTGCTGCAGTAAATATAGCTTCAGCACCAACAGGAATGTTGATACCACCAAGTAATACATTAATAGTTTATTCAACAGTTGCAGGTAGTGTTTCTATATCGGCACTATTTATTGCAGGATATTTACCAGGAATTCTTTGGGGACTTGGAGTTATGGTAATAGCAGGTATAATGGCTAAGAAAAAGGGATATGTATCATCAGTAAAAACAACTTTAAATGAAAAGCTAAAAATAGTTTTAGATGCAGTTCCAAGTTTACTGTTAATTCTAATAGTAATTGGTGGAATTTTGAAAGGAATATTTACAGCTACAGAGGGTTCGGCAATTGCTGTTGTCTACTCTTTAGGTTTATCATTGATATACAGAGAGTTAAAAGTAAAAGATTTACCGAAAATTTTATTCTCTTCAGCTCAAATGACTTCAATAGTAATATTTATGATAGGGGTATCGTCAATAATGTCATGGGTTATGGCCTTTACAAATATTCCTCAAATTATAGCAAAATCTATTTTAGGAATGACAGATAGCTATGCAGTTATTTTGATAATAATGAATGTATTAATGCTAATAATAGGAACGTTTATGGACCCAACACCAGCGGTTTTAATATTTACACCTATATTCCTGCCAATAGCACAAAGCTTTGGAATGAGTCCTATTCATTTTGGAATAATGATAGTTTTCAATTTATGTATAGGAACGATAACCCCTCCAGTAGGTCCAATTCTATTTACAGGATGTAAGGTTGGAGAGGTAAGTATAGAACAAGTATTTAAGAGTTTACTACCGTTTTATGTAGTGACGATGATAATATTACTTTTAGTAATCTTTGTACCACAATTATCACTGTGGCTGCCTAATTTATTAGGATTAATAAAATAAAGAGAATGATAAAATAAGAGATTGAGAGGAGTATAAAATGAAATTAGATGTAAGATATGCAAATCATCCTGAGGATTCAAAGCACTATACTACAGAGGAGTTAAGAAAGCACTATTTAATGGAAACAGTTTTCGTTGCTGATGAAGTTAATCTTGTGTACTCTCATGTAGATAGAGTAATCGCGGGTGGAATTATGCCAATAGAAACTGAAGTAAAATTAGAGGGGTGTAAAGAGTTAGGTTCTGAATTCTTCTTAGAGAGAAGAGAGTTAG
>JBOFVP010000429.1:0-22169 GCA_051653165.1 Clostridium sp. | reverse complement strand
TGAAGCCCCCCTCAAGATGAGATTTCCCATAGCATAAGCTAGTAAGACCCCTTGAAGAACACGAGGTTGATAGGTCAGAGGTGTAAGCATGGTAACATGTTTAGCTGACTGATACTAATAGGTCGAGGGCTTGACCAATAAAGTAATGGCAATATCAATATGCAATTTTGAGAGAATATTCTCAAAAAACATTGACAAAATTAGTATAATAAATTATAATAGTTTTGTAGTCATCTGGTAATGATGGCGTAGAGGTCACACTCCTTTCCATTCCGAACAGGAAAGTTAAGCTCTACAGCGCCAATGGTACTGCACGGGAGACTGTGTGGGAGAGTAGGACGTTGCCAGGTTAAATGCGGATCTTTAGCTCAGTTGGTTAGAGCAACCGGCTCATAACCGGTTGGCCCGGGGTTCGAGTCCCTGAAGGTCCACCATTTGGGGGTATAGCTCAGTTGGGAGAGCACCTGCCTTGCACGCAGGGGGTCAAGAGTTCGAATCTCTTTATCTCCACCACAAAAGTTACTTAGAAATAAGTAACTTTTTTTATTTGCAAAAATATATAAAAGCTAGCTAATGCTAGCTTTTATATATTATTTAGCTTTTTGTAACGCTCTATCTACAGCAATTTTCCAATTACCAGTAGTAACTGTAGCTCCTGAAATAGTATCTACATTAGTATTTTGATTATTAATTATATTTTTAGCGATAACAACTCTATTTTCTTTTAAATTAGGATAAGTTTTACCATCTACAGTTTGACCTTGCCAATCATCATAGTTAACCTCTTTCCCAGCTTTATCAAAGCGTCTTAGAGTTATATCTGAAATTTTACCATCTTTTATTATTACTGTTGCATCTTCAGAACCGAAATCCCAAGGATCAGATGCAGCTGTATAAGTACCATCCTTATATCCAGAAGATGTAGTAGTTGAGTTACCACAGGCTGTAAATGATAGTGGGATAGCTGATAAAATAAGTAATGATATTATTTTTTTTAACATATGAAATCCTCCTTAATAGTAGTATCAATGTTAGTAGGTGTAATTATGGATTATTTTATTCATAATAAAGAAAAAAAATAAAATAATATAGAAGTAATAAATAAAATCTAAAAAGCATATTATTTCATGTATAGGGATAATGGGAGCGTGATAAAATGATTAGAACTATTGTATGTCATGAAGATAAATGTGATGGTAATAAGTTTATACTAAATACACTAGATACAGGAATTGAAATAACTTGCTGTAATTGTGGTAAGAAATATGTATTTAATTCAGATAGTTATGATTTTAAATATCTATCAAGTTGTTCAATGTGTAGAAATGATTCATTCAAAATATTCAAGGACACAGAAAATGAGAAAGTGTATGCTAAGTGTATAGAGTGTGGAAATCCTCCAGAAAAAGTATATGTTGATAATGATGGTATTCAAGTATCATATGAAGAAAAATTATTACATGATGTAAAATCATTAATGCAAAGAATAGATCAAAAAATAATGAATCTTGAAGTTAATGTAGGAGAAATTGAGAGAGGGCAACAGATATTAGAGCAATCAATTGCATATATTAATAAGTTTATTGTGGAAGAAAAATAGCAGAGTAATTTGACAGTATTAAATAAGAATTATATAATCTACCTAGAATAAAGTGAAGGTTTTAGGTTTGAGTATTATGGATAAGAGAAAAGTTATAAGATGGGGATTATTAATTGGGTGGATGGGATTTATATTTTTTATGTCTCACCAAAATGGAGAAACTTCAAGTAATCAGAGTGGAACTATTGTTAAGATTTTAGAGTTTCTTGGCTTAAGTGGAAATACAGAATTTATAACATTAATAATTAGAAAAGGAGCACATTTCACTGAGTACTGCATATTGTATATACTTTTATATAGAGTTGCTTCGATGTACAAGCATGGAAAGAGTGCTATAATACTGTCTATATTATTAACATTTGGATATGCTTGCTCTGATGAGTTTCATCAGATGTTTGTACCAGGTAGAGGACCAGCAATTAAAGATGTTATGATAGATACTTCAGGTGGTATTTTTGGAATAATATTATGTGAATTATTTAAGCCACTAAAAAAATCTAAATTTAATTAAGTTGAAATTAATAACCCAGCAGAATTAAATTATTCTGCTGGGTTATTAATTATTTAAATTGTGTAACATGTACAGTTTCGTGATTTCCTTCTTTTATTGCATTAATTATTTTGCTTAAAGGCGAGTTAGAATCATATTGAACCGTAAATGTATTTCCTTCAGCACTAGCTTCTATAAAGTCTAAATCTAAAGTTGGATGATAAAAAACACTTCCTAAAAGTCCATAACGAGGGTTAATTAAATTCTTTACTATAGGCTCAGGATTTAAGTCCTTAACGTAACTTAAAGGTGTCGGTATATACAGATTACCTTTAGAAGTAGATTTTAAAGTATGATAGATTATAAAGTTTTTAGGCTCATAAATATATTGAAAGTATTCTTCAATAATTTTCTTTTGAGATGATGTAGCCTGGTAATGTGGACTTTCAAAGAAGGCTATTGGAATATTCAATGCCGAAGCAGTATCTATAGCACTTTCAATTACTAGTCTTGTCTCTTCTTCAGATGAATTAGCTTTAGATGAGAGCTCTGTACCATTTAAACTACGTTCATCATTTGCTTGGTGGGTATATCCGTGAGCTCCAACAAGTGCACCAGAATTAATGAAGTAATCTAATATATTAATAAAGGCAACATTTTGCATGGTATTATTTACCAATAAATCATTATCAATATTTTCGGAGGGTGCTTTAAACCTAGGAACCCAAGCAATATGGAACTTCATATTGTTCTTATAAAGCAAATCTCCCATAGCTTTAAATTTAAGTATGTTTTTACTGCTATAGAAGGCATCACCAGCAGAAAAGTCCTCAAGTCTAATTAGCGCAACTTTCTTTTCCACAGATTCATCAACTTTATCAACAGATATAGGTGTTTTATCAACAAAATTTATAATTTTATCATCAAAGTTATAATCAATAATTACATCAAAAATGAATTCTATATCAGATAAACCAAGATAATATTTATTGTTATTTTCAAGTAAGGTACCTCTTAGTATATAGTCTTTAGAGTCTATCTTAGCAATTGTAGAATCTAATGATATTACTTTTTTTCCTGATAAGGTCAATTGATCACTAGAAGATATAGAATAGCTAAAAAGTGAGCAAATATCATCAATAGATATATAGTATCTCTGAGCCTTAAGAACTATAGAGTTTTTAAGAGAGAACTCTTCACCATACAATTTTACAGATACATCATTAATTTCTGTTATTTTTTGATCTTTAAAATTTAGTTTTGGTTCATAAGAACTTTTAAATTTGTTCTTTAAGGGTGTTACATAAGATGAAATTTTACCATCCTTTACAGTAGTCCAACCTTGAAAAAAATTAAAAATAAATAGAACCCCATAAAGAAGTGCTAGACCTAGGATACTTCCTAAGACTAGAACAACTTTCTTTTTCCCCTTTTTCATTTAATTGTACCCCCGTACTTATTTATTTTTTAGATATTTTGAGGCAATGTCGTAGGATTTTAAAATATGATCCTTTTCTTCTTCAGTTAATGGAGAGCCTTTTAATATATTTCCTTTTATAACAGTAGAATCTCTATTGGTATTAACAAGAACCCTTCCCATAACCTTATTTTCATAATAAGAATCATCCACACCTAATAAATACAATAGGGTAGGCATTATATCAACCTTACCACCACTTGCAGAGATTGTTTTGGAAACATTACTATCTTTTGAGTAAATAATTAATGGAATTTTTTCATCAAATGGCTTCCACCAATCTCCATCATAGTTTAATTGTTGAATTTCATCATTATAATATTTATGAACACCAGCATGATCCCCATAAAGAACTATAACAGAATCATCTAGCTTTCCCTGTTTATCAAGTAAATCAAAGAACATTTCAAGTTGCGTGTCAGTATATTTAGCACTTTGGAAGTAGCCACCTAATTTACTTTCATCAATTTTCTTAGGTAAAGTTAGTTCTCTATATTGCTCTCCTATATCAAAAGGACCATGACATGATAAAGTTGGGGTAAATAAATAAAAAGGTTCTTGTATATTCTCAAGCTTAGATGCCATTTGAGTAAAGTAACTTCTATCCGATAAACCATATCCAACAATTTCATCATAATTGAACTGATTTAAATCCCAAAGTATATCTGCACCAAAACCATTTTTATGAAGCTCGGTCCAATTAAATTCGGAAGGATACTCAGCATGAGCAGATATAGTAGTGTAGCCATCCTTCTTTAATATTCTTTGAAGAGAATTCTCATATACAAATTCACCATAATTAGTTGCAGTAATATTACCACCTAATGTTAAGAATGAAGTATTTACAATTGAATCTGCATCAATACTATTACCAGCATTATTTTGTTGGTAGATATTATCAAAGTATAGTCCTTCCTTAGAAAGTTTATTTAAAAATGGTGTTATTTCTTGACCTTCAGCCTTAGCATTAATTAAGAAGTTTTCAAATGATTCTAATTGAATGAAGATAACGTTCTTTCCTTTAAAAACTCCCTTTAATTCATTATCAGGTAGGTTCTCATTATTATTCTTTAACCATTCATTTACTTCGGCTAATTCACTTTCACTATTATGTGAGAGTTTTCTAGAGAGAGTTCTATAAGCTTCATTTAGATGGTAACCAATAGGACCTGGAGCTTGAATAGTCATTCTAGGACTCCATCCAATTGAGAATATCTTCTTATCCCAACCAAATGCACTAAGTAAATCTGTTAGTATAATACCTACAAGAAGAATTAATATTGAAGTCCCAATAGAATTTCTAAACTTTTTAACGCTTCTCTTTTCAGTAAAATCTACCTTATGCATTAAAAATACAACAAGTATAATTAATATATCTATAAAAAACACAATATCAATTAGATTAGGATTTATAATACTTCCCCCTAAAGGATTAAATGTTTCAGGAAAGAAAATATTCTTCAATCCTAAAAAGTCGTAGTTTAATCTAAAGTACCAGATATCAAACATTAACAACAAGCTATAAAGTACATCTAGAATTAAATAAAAGTATTTTTGGCCATTCTTAGAAAATAGATAACCAAAGGAGAAAAACAGCAAAATATATGAAAAATGCATGAATGTAAGATTAAAGGTAAAATTTGATGACTTTAGTGATATTCCATTATGGGAATCAACAAGAGCCATGAAAAATATAGTTTTTATTAATAATACAATTAAAATTCCAAATCTAAACCTTGATAGAGAAGAAGAATTTTTAATTTTTTGTTTTAACTTATGCATTAGCATTTCTCCTTGATAACTTATTGATTAAAGTTGAAATAATGAAATATACGATGCTTAAAAGTATAATATCAAATATAAAATTAAATAAGTAAAGTTGTTTAGCTGTATCAGCTCTTCCATTACCAACATAAGGCATAGGGTATTGAAGTATAGCTATATATAGTAAACACCAGTAAAGATATATTTTATCTTTAATACTCTTATTAGATTTATTTTTTATAAACATATATATAGATATTAATATAGCAATGGCAAATATAATTGCTATGAAAATAAAGCTTCTTGGTAAATGATTTTCTCTTATATATGACCAGGTTGTAAATCTATCAAATTTAGAAATTGGTTCTGAAACATCACCTTCATTATATTTTCCTAATGCAGTACTTGTATAATAAGCAGAATCTGCAGTATATTCCATTCCTTCAAAGAATCTTACAGGGTGAGTTAAATAGAATTTAACTAATTTACTTCTACCCATATTTTTATAGAAAACTTCTTCGGTAAGGGCTGTTCTAGGAATATATTTAACATACTTTTCTACAGGTTCATAAGCATGCTTACCAGCTTCAGAAGCCATATCTGGATCTAATCCCATATCAATTAAATCTTGTCTTGGATCTTCTGAACCATTTAACACCCCATAGAATACAGCATTATAATTATTATCATTTGCTATCCCAGTATTAAATGAACTTAAAATAACAGGATAACAAACAGTTGCAAATAATAAAAAGCTTAATGTAATTTTTGATATTTTACTTAAGTATTGTTTATTGTCATACATAGCAAATCCCACAATTAAAAGGATGATAGGAATAGCTGTTATTAGTTGTAATTTAGAACCTAACATTAATAATGATGATCCAATTATTAACAATATCCTTACCCAAATTTTATCTTTATTATCTTTAGTTTTATTGTAATACATAATTGAAGCAAAAAATAATAGTAGTGTTGTAAGCATCATAGGTTCACCATAAAGGCTATTAAACCATACTATATAGTTTCCATCAAAGAATACAAATAGTGTTAATATTGAAATTAAAGCTAGCTTTAATGTATTTTTTATGTCTAAGAATTTAAGAATTAAAATAATAGCTAAAACATAAACAATGCCATAATAAATAGCTAAATATTCAGTTTTAAAAACTGAGCTCCCTAAAATAGTGCAAATGAAAGATATAAATCTTATAGGTAAAGACATTGTTGTGTTTAATGTGTTTACAATCATTTGTCCAAAACTTTCATTTTCAATTTTATAGTCAGTTACAGTGTACTGAAAAAACCTATTAAAGTTTGGGTCAGATTTAACCTCATCAGTTAATCCTAATCCAGAAGCAGACATAACTCTGTCAAAGTCACCTTGGTCTGCAACCCCTGCATGAGGAGTTTTAAAGAGTACAAAACTAATTATCAAAACAGATAATAGTGTAAAACATAGAAATATAATATTCTGTTGTTTATTTTTATTCATTTTTAACCTCCCAATGTTAAATATTCACTTTTTACATTATATCAAAAAAACATCCTTTATAATCTGTTTTTTTAAAACTTTAGAAATACTTTATAATTGGCAATCTTAATAGAATATTAAGATTAAATTACAAAAAATCAGTAGATTATATGGTATAATCAATAGTTAGAAGAATTAGTAAGGGGTTATTGTATGGATAAGTTTAAGATAGGGTTTTCAACATTTATGACAACAATATTAAAGTGGCTATTGTACATACTTATAATAGTAGCATCAATTAGTATACTATTGGTTGTAAGAGAATTTAACATAAGCATAATAGTATATGGAATAATTTATTTAGGGTTAGGCTATGGAAGTTATAAAATTATAAATAGTAATATTCCACATAAGAATAGAATAATGATTTTTTTAATAATAGCATTAGTACTAAGAGTATTATGGCTATTTAATGTTAATAGTCAGCCATCATCAGATTTTTCTTTATTGTATGATAGTGCACAAGAAATAGCTGAAGGGGACTTTTACTCAATGCATGGGACAGCTTATATAGCTAGGTTCCCACATTTAACAATAACTACATTATATATGAGTGGACTAGTTAAATTATTTGCATCTCCAGTTATTGCAATGAAGATATTTAATTTAATTTTTGGAATGACTTGTGTTATATTAATATATTTAATATCTAAAGAGGTATTTAATAAAAGGTATAGCGAATATGGAGCGATTATAGGAGCTGTTTTTCCACCATTTATACTATATACAAGTGTATTCTGTTCTGAAAATATAGCAATGCCATTTTATTTATTAAGTGTATTTTTATTTGTAAAAGCATTGAAAACAAAAAGAACAATGATGTTTCTAGTAGGAGCAGGAGTAGCATTATCGGTAGGTAATTTATTTAGAATGGTAGGAATAGTTACGCTAATTGCATTTGTAATATATGTTCTAATATATACAAATGAAAAATTAATTGTAAAAATAAAAAGGACAATGCTTATTATAGTACCGTACTTTATTGTATTGGTTATAGTAAGCAATACACTGTTATATTTAGGCGTAACTCAGTATAATTTATGGAGAGGTGCAGAGCCCTCAATAACAAGCGTATTAAAAGGAACTCATTTTCAAACAGGTGGGCATTGGAATGAAGAAGATGCTGACTTAATAGATAGTTTAGATAATGACTATGAAAAAATTGAAGAGGCTTGCAAAGAGAAGATAATTGAAAGGTTAACAACATCATCAATACCAAAATTAGCATTTTTTTATACTAGGAAGTTTGTAATGCAATGGAATCAGGGAGACTTTGATGGTTCTTTCTGGGCTCAAAAAAATGTTCCAGATGAAGAAGTGATTTTACGAGCACAAGATACTGGGGTTATAATATTTCAAATCTTATATGTAATAGTACTTTTATTAGTAATGACGGGAATAAAAAACAGAAAGTATTTGGATAACAATGAAATATGTTACTTGTTCTATTTGATATTAGCTGGATACGGAGCAGCTTACTTAATAACAGAGAGTCAGGCTAGATATTCATTTATTGTAAGTTGGGTATTTGTATTTTTAGCTATTATAGGTATAAAATCTTTAATTGAAAATAGTAAAGCAAAGGTGAATCATGATAAAGAAGTTGTTTAATAAGGTTTCAAGTAAGATAGTAGTAATGTTTTTAGTTATAATAGTTATAAAAACATTGATATTTCAATTTATGGGTGCATCAAAAACAGGAGATTTTTTTTATGGGGCTAATTATGACTTAGTATTATTCCCAGTGCATCTTTCAATGATATTAATATTTATTTTTCCCTGCTACTTATTTAAAGGAAAGAATAGATTTAGATATTTAATGATAGTAAATATTTTATATTCATTAATGTTAATAATAGATTTATGGAGTTATAGAGCTGGAGGTTATTTCTTTAGTTTTAAGTATATTATAAATCCAGAGTTATTTAATCCATTAGGTGGATCACTATTTCAGCCTAATATTTTGGACTTTTTATTTATTATGGATATTCCTTTATTAATTAAAAGATACAAAAAGCATGAGTATGAAAGAAAAGCTATCATTGCAATTAGTGGAATATTAATATGTATAGTTTTTATTATAACATCTCATTATTTAATTGATGTGAAGAGAGTATTTAAAAGTAATATAAGATTTATTCAAGATGATTGGGAAGGTGCATGGAGTCCATCAACAAGAATGTTAAATAGATCACCAATCGGGGATAAATTTTATGAAGGGTATAGAGCAATTACAAAAAGTAATAAAGAAGTAAATCAAGATGAAATAAAAAAAGTTGAAGACTGGTTAAGTTGGAATAAGGAAACTTTTGAGGACAATGAATTTAAAGGTATGGCTAAGGGTAAAAATGTTATATTTCTTCAAATAGAATCTTTAGAGGATTTTGTGATTAATCAAAAAGTATTTGGTCAAGAAATAACACCAAATTTGAATAAGTTAATAAATAAAGGATTATATTTTAATAATATATATGAGCAGAATAATGGGGCAAATAGTATAGATGCAGATATGTTAGCTAGTACTGGGGTATTAACATTAGGAGATAGTGTTACCTTTTTAACTCATCCAGAAGTTAAATATAACTCGATTCAGAGAATACTTGCTAAAGAGGGATATAATACTATTGGTAGTCATGCTGAAAAACCAGGAGACTGGGGGTGGGCTGAGGCTCATAAAGTTGCATTAGGTTCTGAAAAAATTTGGAGTATAAGAGATTATAAAGAGGATGAATGGGTTGGATTTGGATTATCTGATGAAAGTCTTTATAGACAATTTAGTGAGAAGTTAGAGGAAGAGCAGGAACCATTTTTTGCAATGGTACCAACTTTATCAAGTCATGGTCCTTTTGATATAAAGGATAAGTATAGAGAGTTAGATTTACCTAAAGAAATAGATAAAACTGAAGTAGGTGGGTATTTCCAAAGTATTTACTATGCAGATAAACAAATAGGAAAATTAATTAGTGATTTAGAAAAAAGTGGATTAATGGATAATACAATGGTAGTAATATATGGAGATCATGGAGGTGTCCATAAGTATTATATGAATGCAGTTGAGAAGACAGATATGGATGGTGATTGGTGGAGAGCGTATGAAAAGCAAATTCCACTAATTATTTATGGGGCTGATATTGAAAATAAAACCATAGAAACTGTAGGAGGGCATATAGATATAATGCCAACTGTGTTATATTTATTAGGTATAGATTATGAAAATACAACTATGGGAAGAAATTTATTAAATACAAATAGAAATGCAAGCATATTAAAAGGAAATGAAATTGTCGGAGAGATAACATCAGAAGAAGAAGAGGAAAAGCTTAAGGAAGCTTACAAGATAGCTGAATATATTATAAAAAATAGATATTTTGAGTATAAAGGCCTTGTAAAGTAGAGTTTGAAGTGGAAAATATTATATAGTAAAATGAAATAATAAAGAGGGAAAAATGATAGATTTATTAAAAAAATATAAGGAAATAATCTCATATGGTGTTTTTGGAGTGTTAACAACGTTGATTAACATTATTGTATATTATGTGTCTACAAAATTATTAGGGATAGATTATTTAATAAGTAATGTTGTTGCCTGGATATTATCAGTTTTATTTGCATTTATAACAAATAAGCTGTTTGTGTTTGAGAGTAAGGAACATTCTTTTAAAATAATATTAAGAGAAGGAAGTGCCTTTGTAAGTGCAAGGTTATTTTCGTTAATCTTTGATATGGGTATAATGTATATTGGTGTGGAACTATTATTAATGAATGATGTTGTTATTAAAGTATTAGCCAATATTATTGTAATTGTATTAAACTATTTTCTAAGTAAGTATTGGATTTTTAGAAAAAAACAAAGAGGTGAATGTTAGTATGGAAAAAATATCAGTAGTAGTTCCTTGTTATAATGAGGAACAAGCTTTACATTATTTTTATAAAGAGATATGCAAAGTTAGTGATGAAATGAAGGATTTTGATTTTGAATACATTTTTGTTGATGATGGATCTAAAGACAATACTTTAATTGAGCTAAAGAAGCTAAGTAAACAAGATGAAAGGGTAAGATTCATATCATTTTCTAGAAATTTTGGTAAAGAAGCTGCAATGTATGCAGGATTCAAAAATGCAGTTGGTGATTATGTAACAATAATGGATGCAGATTTACAAGATCCACCTCACATGCTAATTGAAATGATGAAGTCAATTAAAGAAGAGGGATATGATTGCGTTGCAACAAGAAGAACAACAAGGGAAGGAGAACCACCGATTCGTTCTTTCTTTGCAAAAATGTTCTATAAGTTAATAAATAAAATTTCAAATGCAGATGTAGTTGATGGAGCTAGAGATTTTAGATTAATGACAAGACAAATGATTGATGCTATTTTAAGTATGAGTGAAAATAATAGATTTTCTAAGGGCATATTTGGTTGGGTAGGATTTAAAACAAAATGGTTAGCATATACAAATGTTGAAAGAGTTGCTGGTGAAACAAAATGGTCATTTTGGAAGCTATTCTTATACTCATTAGATGGAATAGTAGCATTTTCAACAGTTCCATTATCTATTGCATCAATAATGGGATTTTTATTTTGTTTAGTATCTATAGTTATGGTAGTAATTATAATATTTAAAACATTAATGTGGGGAGATCCAGTATCCGGTTGGCCTTCACTTGCGTGCATAATATTCTTTGTTGGAGGAATACAACTATTCTGTATGGGGATATTAGGACAATATCTAGCAAAAACATATTTAGAAACTAAAAATAGACCTATATATATTGTAAGAGAAGATGAAAAATCTTATAGAGATTAACGAAATGCACCTTTATTTTAAGGTGCATTTTTATTATACTTATACGATTTAATAATAAAATTAAATCATATAAGAATTTTGCAAATAAAAAGTGATTAATAAGAATAGTATATAGTATAGAAATGTATAAATTAAATTTTCTCATAAAGTTAAACCAATTCATAAATTAAAAGAAAGGCAGGTGAGTGCCAAACTTTTTTATGGGTTTGGCAAGTATTATGAAAGACTACACTATAAAAAATCTTAGAAACATAGGAATAGTGGGACATAGTGGAGTAGGTAAAACCTCATTAACTGAAGCTTTATTGTATGCAACTAATACAATAGATAGACTTGGAAAAGTTGAAGAAGGAACAACCGTATCAGATTTTGATGCAGAGGAAAAAAAGAGAGGTATTTCTTTATCAGTATCAATAGCACCTATGGAATGGAATAATACTAAAATTAACGTAGTTGATATACCTGGATATTTTGACTTTATGGGAGAAAGCATACAAGGAATGAGGGCAGTTGATGTTGCCACTATAGTTGTATGTGGGGTTTCAGGAGTACAAGTTGGAACAGAAAAAGCATGGGATTATTGCAATAAAATCAAACTTCCAAGAACATTTTTCATTAATAAACTAGATAGAGAAAATTCTAGCTTTGATAAAACATTAATGTCGCTTAAAGATAAGTTTGGAATTAGTGTTGTACCAATTCAATACCCTATAGGTGTTGAAGATGGATTTAAAGGAGTTATAAATGTAATTTCAAAAAATGCTAGGGTATATAATGAAAAAACAAAGAAGATTGAAGATGTTAAAATCCCAGAGGATTTACTTGGAAAAGTAGAAGAGTGTAAGCAAATGATTATGGAATCAGTTGCTGAAACTGATGAAGAGCTACTAGAAAAGTATTTTAATGAAGGCGAATTATCAGATGAAGAAATTTACAAAGGGCTTGTTAATGGATGTGCAAATGGAGATATTGCACCAGTTTTATGTGGAAGTGCTACAAAAGGTATAGGAATAAAGTGTTTATTAGAAGATATAGTAGAAAGTTTTCCATCACCAGAGTATGCAATTCCTCAGAAAGCAATTGATTTAGAAAAAAATGAAGAGGTTTACGTAGAGTTTAACGAAGAAAAACCTTTTTCAGCAATGGTGTTTAAAACTATTGCGGATCCGTTTATAGGAAGATTATCTTTATTTAGGGTAATGACAGGAAAAATAGATAGAGAATTATCAGTTGTTAACACAAATAAAGATAGGGTAGAAAAGCTAGCTCACACATCCTTTATGAGAGGAAAAAATCAAATAACAACAAGTTCAATAATTGCAGGTGATATTGGAGCAGTTGCAAAGTTACAGTATACTTCAACAGGAGATACACTTTGTGATCCAAGTTATAAAGTAATGTATGATAAAATGAATTTTCCTAAGCCTGTAATATCAATGGCTGTGTTACCAAAATCAAAAGGGGATGAGGATAAAATATCATCTGCTCTTTCAAAGTTGTTAGATGAAGATCCTGTATTTAAGTTATCAAGAGATGTAGAAAATGCAGAGATGATTATATCAGGATTGGGGGAAACCCATCTTGAGGTTATTGCTAGTAAAATAAAAAGTAAGTTTGGAGCTGATGTATTATTACAAGATCCTAAGATACCATATAGAGAAACTATTAAAGGTGTTTCAGATGTTCAAGGTAAGCATAAAAAGCAATCAGGTGGACATGGTCAATATGGAGATGTAAAAATAAAATTTGAGCCAAGAAATGATGGGGAGAATGATTTAGATTTTGTAGATAAAGTTGTTGGAGGAGCAGTTCCAAGAAATTATATACCGGCTGTGGAAAAAGGATTAAGGGAATGTATTTTAACTGGTGTGTTAGCTGGGTACCCTGTTATTGGATTAAGAGCTATATTATATGATGGGTCATATCATCCAGTTGATTCCTCAGAAATGGCATTTAAAATGGCATCTTCAATAGCTTATAAGAAAGGTGTGGAAAGTGCGAAACCAATAATACTTGAACCAATAATGCATGTTGAAGTAGAGATTCCTGATGAGTATATGGGGGACGTAATTGGTGATATAAATAAAAAGAGAGGTAGAGTTCTTGGAATGGAGCCTGTAAGCAAAGGGCAAAAAATAATAGCAGAAGTTCCAATGGGAGAAATGTTTAAATATGCTACAGATTTAAGAAGTATTACACAAGCAAGAGGTAATTTTTCTATGGAGCTTGAAAAATATGAAGAGGTTCCTCCAAATGAAGTAGCTAAAATAATAGATAAGGCAAAGCAAATAAGAGAAGCAAAGAACGAATAATATAACTAGGGCTGTTTTGGTACAGCCCTTTAAAATAAATTAGAGTAACTACGGATATAAAAATAAAGTTCAGGGAACAATAGTATTAAATATAATTAATTGGCTAAAAAGTTATTTAGAAAATATTTAGAGGGGAGATAGCATATGTCAGATTATAAAATGCATATAGCAGGAGCAATTGGGTTAAGCGAATATAGTAGCATATATGACTATTTAAATATTGTTGATAAAAATGATAACTTTACAATTACGATTAATAAAAATAACTCAAGAGACATAAATATAATAAATTCTATGTTAAGAGATAGTAATTTTTGCACTTTAAATGAGGGATATGATAATGAAGGTAATTATTACATAAGTGCATATAGGTATTAATGAAATAGAAAGCAATCACAAACAGGTTGCTTTTTATTATAAAAAACTCTTTATTTCTATTAAGAAAATGATTACAATATATATGTACGAGTAGATAAATATTGGGAGGTATATGATGAAAAATTATGTAGTAGGAATTGACCTAGGAGGAACAAAGATAAGTACAGCATTAGCGGATTTAGAAGGAAATGTTATTTCAAATGTAACTGTTCCAACTAATGCAGTAGAGGGTGAAGAGGCTGTTTTAAATAGAATTTTTGGAACCGTTGAAGAAGTTATAAAAAAGGGACAAGTATCTATAGAAGACGTGAAGGCAATTGGAATAGGGTCTCCAGGGCCTCTAGATTCAAAAAAGGGTATGATTATATGTACACCAAATCTTCCTTTTGTGAACTTTGATTTAGTTACACCGTTAAAAGAGAGATTTAATACAAATGTTTATTTAGATAATGATGCAAATGTTGCAACTATTGGAGAGTTTATGCTTGGAGCAGGGAAGGGAACTCAAAACTGTGTATTCTTTACTGCTAGTACAGGCGTAGGGGGAGGAGCAATAGTTGATGGAAAGATATATAGAGGAAGTACATCAAATGCTTTAGAAATTGGACATATTACAGTAGCTCCTTTTGGTCCAAGATGTAACTGTGGTAATATTGGTTGTTTAGAAGCAATATCATCAGGAACAGCAATTGGAAAAAGAGGAAGAGAAGCTGTTGAAAGTAAAGTTGAAACATCATTAAGAAAATATGATAATATTACTTCTTTCGAAGTTTTTGAAGAGGCTAAGGCTGGAGATAAGGTAGCATCTCAAATTATTGATGAAGCTCTAACTTATTTAGGTATTGGAGTTGCAAATGCAATTACGATTTTTGACCCAGATGTTGTTATAATTGGTGGGGGAGTATCTAAGGCAGGAGATATTGTTTTTGAAAAAGTTAGAGAAGTAGTAAATACAAGATGCTTTAAGTCAATGGCAGAATATTGCAAGGTTGTTCCAGCTGGATTAGGAACAGATGCTGGTGTTATAGGTGCTGTTGCTCTTGCGATTTTAGAAAGTAAAGATAATTAATTAGTTTAAGAATAAATTAATAGAAAATTTAATATACTAAAGTCATAAAAGGGATGTATCTAAAGCTATAATAAAAAGCTTATATAGATATATCCCTTTTAATGGTATAATAAGGAATAAGAGGTGATATGTATGAAGGTAGAGTTATTATCAATCGGAACAGAAATATTATTAGGTGATATAGTAAACACAAATGCTCATTATCTTTCTAATGAATTAAAGGCATTGGGAGTAGATGTATATTATCAAACAGTTGTAGGTGATAATGAACATAGAATATATAAGTGTTTTGAGGATGCTTTTAAGAGATCTGATATTGTAATAACAACAGGTGGATTAGGACCAACTGTTGATGACTTAACTAAGGAGATTGCAGCAAAGTATTTTAATCAGGAGCTTACGATACATGAGGAGTCTTTAGAGGAGATAAAAAAATTCTTTATAAAGATTGGCAAAGAGTATACTGAAAATAATACTAAACAAGCATTGTTTCCAAGTAATGCAATTGTCTTAAATAATAATAATGGAACAGCACCAGGCGCAATAATGCAAAATGATGAAGGTAAGATAATAATAATTTTACCTGGACCACCTAGAGAGATGAAACCAATGTTTCAAGAGAAGGTAGTACCATTTTTAAAGGGAAAATCTCAATATATAATGAAATCAAGAATGTTAAGAATGATGGGTATTGGGGAGTCAGAGATGGAGGAGTTAGTTAGGGATATTATGAATTTATCAACAAATCCAACTGTTGCACCTTATGCTAAAGAAAATGATGTGCTTTTAAGGATAACTGCAAAAGGTATGAATGATGAAGAAGTTGATAAGTTAATAGAAGAGATGGAAAGTAGATTAAGAGTAAAGTTAGATGATTATATTTATGGTATAGATGAAGAAACTATAGAAAATGTTGTAGGTAATTTATTAACAAAAAATAATATAACAATATCAACAGCGGAGTCTTGCACAGGAGGATTAGTTGGGGGAACTTTAATTAATTATCCAGGAATATCTAGTGTATATTTACAAGGAGCTATAACTTATACTAATGAGGCTAAGATAAAGGAACTTGGAGTTAAAAAAGAAACTCTTGATAAATTTGGGGCAGTAAGTCATGAAACAGCAAAAGAGATGGCGCTTGGAATATGTAAGAAGTCAGGTTCTAGAGTTGGAATATCTACAACAGGAATAGCAGGTCCAGGTGGAGGAACTGATGATAAACCTGTTGGATTAGTATACTTTGGGATATGTATTGATGGTGTGGTAAATACATTTAGATATGTGTTTAATGGAGATAGGCAAAAGGTTAGAAGTAGGGCAACTAATACGGCTTTAAATCTTTTGAGAATTGAATTGTTAAAGAAAATTTAGTGTAAAAGTAGGATAGTCCTATATACAATCATGTAATATAGGACTAAAATAGTATATAAATAAAATGGGGGAGAGGCGATTAATAGTTGAAGCAATATAGCTTCAATATAAGTTTTTCCTAATTTTATAATATTATTCATTAAGAAAGAGAGGAAATATGAAAAAAGTTTTTAGAGCAAATTTATACTTCTTTATAATAATGATTTTATCTATATTTGTACCAGATATATTAGCATATATATATTACTTAGTTGGTATGAGAGATGTTAGGGTAGCGTTAGTTTTAAATCATTTAATTATATTTTTAGTACCAGCTATAATTTATATTAATGTAACTAAAAGTAATGTTAAGAAAACTTTTAAGTTAAATAAGCTTCACTTAAAAGATATAGGAATGATATTTTTATTATCAATAGTGGCAAGACCAGCAATGACTCTTTGTTCATTAATTACAGCTATGTTTTTCGATAATAATGTTGCGCAAATGTTAGATATGATGTCATCAACACCGTTTATAATATTAGTATGTATTGTTGCGGTATTACCATCAATAACAGAAGAGGTTACATTGCGGGGAGTTGTATTATCTGGATATGAAGATAAGGGAATGATTAAAGCTTCAGTTATGACAGGTTTATTATTTGGAATATTTCATTTGGATGGACAACAATTTTTATATGCTACAATGTTAGGAATTGTTTTATCATTATTAGTAAGGATAACAAATAGTATATTTGCATCAGCACTATTACATTTTTTAATAAACGGTACATCTGTAGCACTACAACAATTATTATTAAAGATACCTAATATGGGAGAGGTTGCAGATAATGTATCAATTAAGGATTTGCAGTTATCAGAAAAACTTATGATGCTTCAAACATATCTAATACCAGCAATAATTTCAATAGGACTATGTATTTTAATTTTAATGAAGATGAAAAAATGGAGTGATGAAAGAAAAGGTATTTATACACAGAGATATTCTAATAATCCACAGGTAGATAGATATTTTGCTGGGGATAATGTTAACTTGCGAGAAAAAAATGTTGATAATAATATGACATATTCTGATGAGAGAGTAATTAATATTCCATTTATACTAACTGTGATTGTATATGTTGGATTTATGATATTAAATAACATGAGTAATGGGCTATAATTAATAGCCCATTTATTTTAATATTCTTTTGAAAGAGAGTTTGATGAATCGTAAAATATGAAAAAATCCTTTTCCTTAATCCATCCTCTACAATTAATATTGTCATCTGAAGGTATTTTTACATAAAACCATTTAGAACCTTTAATTAGGGCCATATCTAATATAGCAACCTCCATTTTCACCGATAATTTTTGGAGAACTTGAGAATCCTCTAAAGGTGCAATGAAGAGGTTAATATCTATATTTGTAAGAGCCATTCGACTTTCAGGTATTAAGTATTTAACTAATAGTTTTTGTGTTCTTTGTTGAGAAAGAGTTATTCTACTTCTCAAGTCTTCAACTTGACGTGTAAGTACAACTAATTGGTGTTTACTTTGTGCTAATCTACTTTGGAAAAATAAAAGCCCACCAACTAAGGCTAATATTAATAAAATAATTATAAAAATTGTCATAAGTTAACCTCACAAATAATACTACAGTAATAGTATATTGTGAAATTAAATAAAAATTACTAAAAGTTAAATGTTATCAACTGCTTCTTTTAAAACTGTGTCTATGGAGTCATTTATTATTAGTGTAGCTTTAGAGTCGGCAGATGTAGAACTTTTATTTATAAGAATTAAGTTTTTGCCTTTAAAGTAATTAATAAGTCCTGCGGCAGGATATACAACCAATGAAGTGCCTCCAATAATTAATGTATCGGCTTTTGAAATAGAATAAATAGAGTTTGCTATTACATTATCGTCTAATCCTTCTTCGTATAACACAACATCAGGTTTAATTTTTCCACCACACTCTATGCATGTAGGAATGTCAGTAGAATTTAGAATATGGTTAACATCATAAAAGGAATTACAATTAGTACAATAATTTCTATGAATTGAACCATGAAGCTCATATACAATATTACTTCCAGCCATTTGATGTAATCCATCAATATTTTGTGTTATTATAGCTTTTAATTTCCCTATTTTCTCTAGCTGGTTTAAGGCTATGTGTGCATTGTTTGGTTTAGCGTCATTGTAGATAAGTTTTTGTCTATAAAAATTAAAGAATTCTTTTGGATATCTAATATAGTAGGAATGAGAAACAAGTTGTTCTGGGGTTAAGTGAATATTAAGTTTTTCATTAAACAATCCATTTGAACTTCTGAAATCAGGGATTCCGCTTGCTGTGCTTACACCGGCCCCACCAAAGAAGACTATATTGTTGCTTTCCTTAATGATTTGAGTAAGTTGTTCTATTTTACTTGTCATATAATCATCTCCATAAATTAATATATATTTTTATTATTACATATATAAGTATAAAAATAAAACCTAATTGTAAACTAAGTATAAGATAGCAAAATTGTATTTAAAAGATTTTATAAAAAGTATTTGACATGATGTAAACCTTAATATATAATAATTATTGTATCTGGTGATGATGGCATAGAGGTCACACTCCTTCCCATTCCGAACAGGAAAGTTAAGGTCTATAGCGCTAATGGTACTGCACGGGAGACTGTGTGGGAGAGTAGGACGTTGCCAGGTTTAATGTGGCTCGATAGCTCAGTCGGTAGAGCAGAGGACTGAAAATCCTCGTGTCCCTGGTTCGATTCCTGGTCGAGCCACCAGGAAAAGCACTAACATATGTTAGTGCTTTATTTTTTTGCTTTTTTATTGGAAATATGGTTAATTAATAGTGGATAAGAAGATTCTTTTTATAAAGATGGTGATAAGAGTATATAATTAATTATTTTTAGCGATAATTAATTAAATAGAAATATTGAAACCTTTTTATATGAAAAATAGTCATATATTAAAGAGGTGCATTTAAGGAGGAGTATATTATGAGACATTTGGAATGCTGTGTAGGAAATTATAAGGAAGCAGTTGAGGCTTTCAAAAATGGTGCTACAAGAATTGAGTTATGTGACAATTTGGTTGAAGGTGGTACAACTCCAAGTTATGGAACTATTAAAAGAGCAGTATCTAACATAGATTTGCCAATTAATGTGATAATAAGACCAAGAGGTGGTAATTTTATATATTCAAGAGAAGAGATTGAAATAATGAAGGAAGACATAAATATCTGTAAGAGTTTAGGTGTGAATGGGATTGTCATAGGAATACTAAATGAAAATAATGAAATAAATATTGAAGATACAAAATCATTAATTGAAGAGGGGGGAGGAATGGAGTACACATTCCATATGGCCTTTGATGAGATTAATGATAAAAAGAAAGCTATAGAAACACTAATACAATTGGGAGTACATAGAATATTGACTAAGGGAGGAGAAGTATCAGCACTACAAAATTTAGATACAATAAAAGATTTAATAGCTTATGCAAATAAAAGAATAATAATTATGCCAGGTGGAGGAGTAAATACGCTTAATAGAGATGATGTAATAGAATATACAGAAGCAACTGAGGTTCATGGAACAAAGATAGTATAAAGATGATATTGAAATAAATTTGTAATTACTTTTAAAATAAATGTAACAAAATTTAAAGTGAATTCGTTTAAAATAGTAATTAAGGAAGTTTAAACCTAAAAAGAGATTTAAAGAAACATGATAAAAAGTTAATAAAAATATTAAAAAAGATATAAAATAACTCTTTACAAATTAAGGGAAAGTATTTATAATAATAATTGTAGAAGAAATTTAAAATAATAGTAATCAAATATTAAGTAGTGCTTAAGAGAATCTTAAGATTTTTAATTTAAAATTAGTATAAAAGGTAATTTATCATATAAATAATTAGGAGATGAGAGTTGTGTTAGATAAAATAAGTCTTTCAGATAAAGAATGTGAATATTTAGCAAAAGGAATTGCCATTGGAGCTGGATGTGGAGTTGTAATTGGAGCTGTTATGGATGCAGTACCATTAGTATTCTCAATTGGTGGAGTGGTAGGAATAATTGGCTCATTAATTTATTGTGCATATGATAAACATAAAAAAAAAGTGATAGTTTAGTAAATACCCCTAAAATAAATAAATTATAAAAACAAGCCCATGGAGGAATCCTTGGGCTTGTTTTTTATATATTTTCAATTTGCCAATCAATAGGGGTCTTATTAAAACTTAATAAGAACTCATTTGTTTTAGAAAATGGTTTACTCCCAAAGAATCCTCTTGAAGCAGAAAGTGGGCTTGGGTGTACAGATTCAATTACTTTATGTATAGGATTTGTAATTAGACATTTCTTATTAATAGCATTCCTTCCCCATAAGATAAAAACTATAGGATCAGATCTGTCATTAAGTAAAGAAATAATTTTATCAGTAAAAATAGTCCATCCAATTTTTTGGTGTGAGTTAGGAGAACCTTCAATAACTGTAAGAGAGGTATTTAGTAAAAGTACTCCTTGGTCAGACCATTTCTTTAAATATCCATTGTTAGGAATAAAGCAACTTAAATCTGAATTAAGTTCTTTATATATATTAAGTAACGAAGGGGGAGTTTTTATTCCAGGCTTAACAGAAAAACTTAATCCATGTGCTTGACCGTTACCATGATAAGGGTCTTGACCAAGTATTACTACTTTTACATCTTTATAAGGTGTAAAGTGTAGTGCATTAAAGATATCATTTTTATCAGGATATATTGAGTGTGTAGAATATTCATTAGAAAGAAATTTTCTAAGTTTAATGTAATAGTCTTTTTCAAATTCATCACTTAATAATTGGTTCCAATCGTTTTTTAAAATTGACAATAATATCACCTCAGAATGATTATAGCACAGTAGAGTGGCTTAAATACAGGGGGAAGTCAATATAGGCTGAATTATCTATATATTTTATAAGTTCTAAAGATTATAGAAAAACAAATAAACATTTCCTTGAGTATCACAATAAGATATAAATAGGATTAATAAGTAATAGTGAGAAATATAAGAATAATTTACTTTAATAACACTAATTAATATTAGAGTAGGTTCTTTTTGTGTTAAGATAATACATGTCGCTGAGGCAAACACTTCTAAAAAACAAGTTGATAAACAACAAAAAAGTTTTTTGAAAAAGATGTTGACACAGAGATGAACAGATGATAAGATAAGTAAGTCGCCAAGAGCGGCAAACAAATTGGTCTTTGAAAATTGAACAGAATATAGATAAACAAAACCAGCAATTCTTTTTATGAGTAAGTTTTTGAGATTAAGATTAAACTTTTTATTGAGAGTTTGATCCTGGCTCAGGACGAACGC
>JBOFVP010000428.1:0-10815 GCA_051653165.1 Clostridium sp. | reverse complement strand
TAGAAAGTTATTGTAAAAAAATATTCTGAAAATTTATCAGTGCAAAGTTTTTGTAAAATAAAGTTACTATTTTAGATAATTGTAGAACGTTTACAGGGATAGTAAAATAAAGACAAGAAGTAGATAAGCACAGGAGGATTTGACAATGAATTATGAGGAAATAAGTTTTGGAATTATATCTTATGCAGGGGATGCCTTTGCAACAATGAGACAAGCTATTAATTATGCTAAAAAGGGTGAAATAGAAAAATCAGAGGCAACATTAGAAGAAGCTAGAAAGACTTTGCTTTTAGCACATAACGAGCATACAAAGCTAATAGCTGGGGAAGCAAATGGAGTTAAGCCTGAATACTCAATAATATTATCTCATGCACAGGATACAATGATGAACACAATATTATTTGAAACAATAACAGAAGAAATAATTGAAATTTATAAAAATAAATAAGTTAAAAGAAGGAGAGAGTAAAAATGAACTTTGACAGATTACATGTATTATTATGTTGCAACTTAGGAGCATCAACTGGGGTAATGGTAAATAAGATGAGAGAAATAGCATTAGCAAGCCAAAAGCTAAGTGGAAAGGATATTAGAATTGAAGCTCATCCAGCTGGAGAAATTCTAGAGTACATTGATGATTTCGATGTAGTTTTAATTGGACCACAAATTAAGCACAGATTTGATGATCTAAAGAAAATATGTGATGAAAAGAAGAAGCCAATTGAAGTAATAGATACAAAGGATTACGGTACAGTAAATGGTGGAAATATTTTAAAACAAGCTATTTACTTAAAACTACAGACAGTTTAAGCAAAAGACAAAAGAAACCAATGTACATATGGAGGAGGAAAAAATTATGAAGGAAAAGAGTTCAAAAATGGATAAGTTTGTACAGGTTCTTGAAAAGAGATTAGGACCTATAGCATCAAGGATAGAGAGACAAAGACATGTTCAATCTATAAAAAATGGTATGATGGCATTAATTTCAGTACTTATGGTAGGATCATTCACCTTAGTAATTTCAGCAATAGGACAAATGTTTCCAGAAAGTTCAGGAGTGTATCAGTTCTTTATAAACAATGCAGATATATTAAATCTACCATTTAATTTCACCTTTGGATTACTTGGATTATATTGTGCAATAACAATATCTTATAATCATGCAAAGCAGCTTAATGTACCTATAGCTCATGGGGTTTTAGGTGGAGTGTTAGCTACATTAATATTAAATGTAAAAATAGTAGACGGAGCAATGGATGTACAGTTCCTAGACTCAAGAGGAATGTTTGTTGCAATTATATGTTCATTAGTAGCAGTAGAAATAATGTCATTCTTTATGAAGAAAAAATTCACACTAAGATTTGATGGACTACCAGAAATGATATCTCAAACCTTCGAATCAATTGTTCCATTAATTACGGTTTTATTATTAGCACTATTTGTAGGAATTGGAGTGCAGAATGTATCAGGTGGACAAATAGTTCCAGAAGCTTTAACTACATTCCTTGCACCATCACTTAGTAGTATAGATACAGTTTGGGCTGTAATGTTAATATCATTCTTAGAAATGTTATTCTGGTTTGTTGGGTTAAATGGATATGCAATATTAGTAGGATTTGTAATGCCATTTATGACTCAATATCTAGCAGCAAATGCAGCTGCTTATCAAGCAGGAGAAATGATACCACACGTATTTGCACCAACATATTGGGATTATTTCCTAGGAGCAACTGGTTCAGGTATTACAGGAGCATTAGTAATACTTGCAATAATGAGTAAACGTAAAGAGCTAAAGGCAGTTGGTAAAGCATCAATATTACCATCAATATTTACAATTTCAGAGCCAGTAGTATTTGGTTTACCAATAGCATTTAATCCATATTTATTTATACCATTTGTATTTGGAACACCATTAATTGGAGCATTTTCATTCTCTGTGTTTAAAGCAGGCTGGGTAAATCCACCGGTGGTCCATGTAGGAGGAACTCCAGTGCCATTAGCACAGTATTTAACAACAATGGATTGGAAAGCAATAATACTATTCTTAGCAATTATAGGACTTGCAGTTGCAATGTATTATCCGTTCTTTAAGATGTATGAAAAGAGCTTAGATAATAAGGAAGAAGTTAAATCAGATAGAGAAAAATTGTTAGATGAATTAGATTTAGATTTCTAAAAAACTGGGGGAGTAGATTCCCCCATGTAAAACAACAAGAAGCACAGGAGGTTTAATAATGAAAGTACAAGTTGAAAAGAATTATGAAGAAATGTCAAGGGCTTCGGCTAATCACATAATAAACTATGTAAATAGAAATAAAAATGCTTTGTTATGTCTAGCTGGAGGAGATACTCCTTTAAAAACCTTTGAATATCTAATAGAAGCAGAGAAGGAAAATAAAGTTGATTTTAAGGAGTGTAGCTTTGTTTCCTTAGATGAATGGGGAGGTCTTGGACCTGAGACAAAGGGAAGTTGTGTAGAAACACTATATAATCACCTTTACAACAAGTTAAACATTGATGTTAAATCTCAAGTTTGCTTTTTTAATGGAAAAGAAGAAAACCTAGAGGAAGAATGTAAAAGAGTTGATGAATTCATTTTAAGTAGGGGGGGAATAGATATTTCCTTACTTGGAATTGGAATGAATGGACATATAGGCTTTAATGAGCCAGGAGCAAGGGAAGAAGATAATTGTATAGTTGTTCCTTTAGATCCAATAACAAAAACAGTAGGAGCTAAATACTTTGAGGAAGAGTTAGATCTTAAGGTGGGAATAACAATAGGATTAAAGCATTTATTAGCTTCAAAAAATGTAATTTTAATTGCAAATCACAAAAAGAAAGCAGATATTGTTAAGGCAACTGTTGAAGGGGATATTACAAATGAAGTTCCTTCAAGCTTAGTTAGAAAATCAGATAATTCCTTTATTTATTTAGATGAGGAAGCAGCAAGTAATTTAACAAAATAAATAATAAGAGGTGTAGAAAATGAGAAAATTTATAATAAAAGGATTTAAAGATGGTAAGGAAATTGATATAGAGGCATCAGCATTATTAATGGGTTCAGGTGACTTCTTAAGAATTGATAATATGGAATTTGCAGCTCCAATATTAGATAAATTCATAGAAATTGGTGGAAATATATTTGATACAGCTAGACATTATAGACATAGTGAAAAAGCACTATGTCACTGGATGAAGGAAAGAGGCAATAGAGATGATTTAATAATTTTTACTAAGGGATGTCATCCTGTTAGAGAATTTCCAGACACTCCAAGAGTTAAGCCAGAGTGTATAAGAGAAGATGTAGAAACAAGCTTAGAAATGCTTGGAACAGATCACGTTGAAATGTTTGCATTACATAGAGATGATGTAACACAACCTGTTGGTCCTATTATGGAAGAGTTAGACAAGCTTGTAAAGGAAGGAAAGGTTTATGCAATAGGGGTATCAAACTGGGAATTAGATAGAATAATTGAAGCTAATGATTATGCTAAAGAACATGGATTAACTCCATTTACATTTAATAGTCCAAACCTAAGTCTTGCAAAGTGTAAAATCCCAAGATGGCCTGGATGTGTATCAGCTAATGAGGCTATGATAAAGTGGCATGAAGAAAATAATATGGCAATGGTTTCATGGTCATCACAAGCTGGAGGTTTCTTCTCTGGTGCATTTGCTAAGGATAAATTAGATAATCAAGAAATGGTTGATGTATATTACTGTGATGAAAACTGGGAAAGATATGACAGAGCTATTGATTTAGCAGAAAAATTAGGGGTAACTCCAATTCAAGTAGCCTTAGCTTATGTTGTAAATCAAAAGTTCCCAACTGGTGCAGCAATAGGGCCAGAAAAAATGGAAGAACTATTATCATCTGTTGAAGGATCAAAAATAACACTAACAGAAGAGCAAGTAAATTGGCTTGACCTAAGATAGGGGGGATAGGACATGAAATGTAATTTTGCAGCACAAATGTATTCAGTAAGAAAAGATTTTGAAAAAGATTGTGAAGGAACAATTAAAAAGCTAAAGGAAATTGGCTTTGATTATGTTCAAGTTGATGGAATGAGAGGGCATGATGCAACTAAGGTTGCTGAGCTTTTAAAGAAATATGACCTAAAGCCAGTGGGCTTACACATAAAACATGATAGATTTATGAATGATTTAGATGGAATTGTTGAAGAGGCTTATCTTTTTGGATGTAAAACAATTTATGATAAGTATATAGATGATGAGGAACAAAATGAAGAAGGATATAGAAAAACAAAGGAAGCATTAATTAATGCAGCTAGAGTTTTAGGTCCATTAGGCTTTAGAGTTGGACTTCATAATCCTGAGTATGACTATAACAATAAAATAGATGGAAGAAAAGTAATGGATTATATAACTGATCCTGTAAATGGAACTTGTGTATATGCAGAGCCAGATACATATTGGATGTCAGTTGGGGGAGCAGATCCTGTGGAAGAAATTAAGAGGTTCTCTGGAAGAATGCCAATAATCCACTGTAAGGATATTATAAAATCCTTTGATGTTAATGACTTCGATAACAATTTAACTGAGGTTGGATCAGGTGATGTGGATTTTAAGGCAATTTTAAAATACGGAGTGGAAAATGGAGTGGAATATTTCTGTATTGAGCAAGACCACTCAAAAATAGGAATGTTTGAAAGTCTTAAAATGGGATTAGAATATTTAACTAAATTATCAGAAGAAATATAAAAATATTAAGGTATGGGGGAATTTGCTACAGATAAGAATAAAGTGGTAAATTCCCTTAGCTAAATAAGGAGTTTGATTATTTTATGGCAAATTTATTTGTAACACCAAAACAAATTATTACAGGAGAAAATGCATTAGATTTATCTAAAGATACATTAAAAGAACTAGGAAAGAAGGCTTTTATTGTTACAGATAACATGATGATAAAGTTTGGAGCTTTAGAAAAGGTTATATCAATATTAAAAGAGATTAACATAGAATATGAAATTTTTTCTGAGGTTAACAATGAGCCAACAGACCTTATAGTTGAAAGTGGAATTTTAAAGTATAAGGAAAGTAACTGTGACTTTTTAATAGCACTTGGAGGAGGAAGTCCAATAGATGCAATGAAGGCTATTGGAGCAATGGTAACAAATGAGGGTGAAATTACTGATTATCTAGGAAAAGTAATTACAAAAGAGCCACCTGCTCTTGTTGCAATTCCAACTACAGCAGGTACAGGGTCAGAGGCAACTCAGTTTACAATTATTTCTGACACTAAAAACAATGTGAAAATGCTATTAAAAGGGCCAAGCTTAATTCCAACATTAGCAATAGTTGACCCTATATTTACAAAAACAGTACCAAAAAATATAACTGCAGCAACAGGAATTGATGCTCTATGCCATGCTATAGAAGGATTTACCTCAAGAAAAGCCCAGAGTATGTCAGATACTTTTGCAGTGTCATCAATAAAAAGAATTTTTAAATATCTAAAGTTGGCATATGAGGATGGGGATAACATGAAGGCTAGAGAGGAAATGGCAATAGCATCTCTAGAGGCTGGAATTGCCTTTAATAACTCATCAGTAACAATAGTTCATGGTATGAGTAGACCAATTGGGGCACTTTTCCATGTTCCACATGGATTGTCAAATGCAATGCTTTTAGAAAAATGCTTAGACTTTGCACTAGGTGGAGCAATTGATAAGTTTAATACTCTAGGAAAAGAAATTGGAGTATATAGTGAAGGAATGAGTGATGAAGAGGGAGCAAATGCATTTTTAAATGAAGTAAAGGTATTGTTAAAGGCATTAAATATACAAACCCTAGAAGAGTATGGAATAGAGAAAGAAGAATTTTTTGATAAAATAGATAAAATGGCAGGAGATGCTTTAATAAGTGGTAGCCCTCAAAATACAATGAGAGTTCCAACTAAGGAAGAAATAATAGGGATATATAAAAAACTATGGTAAAAATCAGGAGGAAAAATTAATGAAGTATATAGAATTTGATAACACAAGAAAATATGACGTAATCTCACTTGGAAGAGTTGCAATAGATTTTAATCCAGTTGATATAAATATGGAGCTTTCAGAAAGCAAAACCTTTAAGAAATACCTTGGTGGATCACCAGCAAATATTGCAGTAGGGCTTGCAAGACTAGGGAAGAAGGTTGGATTTATAGGAAAGGTTTCTGATGATCAATTTGGTACATTTGTATTAAATTACTTTAACAATGAGGGAATAGACACAAGTAACCTAACAAGATGTACAAATGGGGAATCCTTAGGATTAACTTTTACAGAAATTAAAAGCCCAACAGAAAGTAGCATTTTAATGTATAGAGAGGGTGTAGCTGATTTAATGTTATCTGTTGATGATATTAATGAGGAGTATATAAAGAATGCTAAGGGAATAGTTATTTCAGGAACAGCATTATCAAAAAGTCCATCAAGGGAAGCTACATTAAAAGCCTTAGAGCTAGCTAAAAAACATGGAACAATAGTAATTTTTGATATTGATTATAGAGAGTACACATGGAAGAACAAAGAGGAAATAGCAATATATTATTCAATTGTTGGTAAGAATTCAGACATTATAATAGGGTCAAGGGAAGAGTTTGACTTAACTGAAAGATTAATTACAACAGGAAGCACAGATAAGGAAACAGCAGATAGATGGCTTGGCTTTGGAAATAAAATAGTTGTTATAAAGCATGGTAAGGAAGGGTCAACAGCCTATACAAATGACTGTAAGTCTTATAAAATTAAACCTTTCCCAGTGAAGCTTTTAAAATCCTTTGGAGGAGGAGATGCCTATGCATCAGCCTTTATATATGGGTTATTAGAGGGCTTTGAGTTAATTGAAGCATTAGAGTTTGGTTCTGCATCAGCTGCAATGCTAGTTGCAAGTCACAGTTGCTCAGAGGATATGCCAACTTCAGAGGAAATTAATAGTTTTATAAAAGAAAAGAAAGAAGAATTTGGAGAAATGGTAGCGAGGGGATAAGTTATGGTAGATAGAGATATTAAAGATATAATATGCGAAATGAATGGAAAACACCCTAATATGATGATGGATGTTAGAAATTATACCCTTAAGGCTGGAGAGAAGAAGAAGTTTTTTGAGTGTAATAATGAAATGGCAATACTATTATTAAATGGTGACGGAGAATTAATTTGGGATGGTAACAATAGTTTTATTTCAAGAGACTCCCTATTTAATGAAGCTGGATATTGTCTTCATGTATGCTGTGGAACAGAGGTTACAATAATTCCAACAAGTGATATGGAAATATTAGTTCAGTGTACAGATAATGAAATTGATTTTGAAGGAAAGCTATATAGAAAAGAAGATATAAGAAGTGATGTTTTTGGAGAGGGTGTGCTTCAAGGTACATCAAGAAGAATAGTTAGAACAATATTTGACTATAATAATGCTCCATACTCTAACATGGTTATGGGAGAGGTTATTACTTTCCCAGGAAAGTGGTCAAGCTACATACCACATCACCATCCACAGCCGGAGGTTTATTACTATAGATTTGATAAGCCTCAGGGGTTTGGAGTTTCAATAATAGGAGAAGATGCCTTTGTGGTAAAGGATAAAAGTGCAGCATTTATTGAGGGGGGATTGGTTCACCCACAAACTTCTGCACCGGGATATGCAATGTACTATTGTTGGATGATAAGACATCTTAAAGAGAATCCATGGACAGACAGAATAGAGGATGAAGCACATACTTGGATGTTAAAGGACGAAAGTGAAATTTTTGGAGGTAAATAAATGAAAAAGGTAAGATTAACAACAGCTCAAGCCCTGGTGAGATTTTTATCAAATCAATATGTAAGTTTCGATGGGAAAGAAGAGAGATTTATTGAGGGGATATTCACTATATTTGGTCATGGGAATGTGGTAGGACTTGGTCAAGCCTTAGAGGAGAATCCAGAAGCTCTTAAGGTTTATCAGGGAAGAAATGAACAAGGAATGGCACATGCTGCTGTTGCCTATGGAAAACAAAATAATAGGAAAAAGATATTAGCTTGTACATCGTCTGTTGGACCAGGGGCTGCAAACATGATTACAGCAGCAGCTACTGCAACAGCAAATAACATACCAGTTTTATTATTACCAGGGGATACTTTTTCTACAAGACAACCTGACCCTGTTCTTCAACAAATAGAACAATTTCATAATGCAGGTATATCAACTAATGATGCCTTTAAGCCTGTGTGCAAATATTTTGATAGGGTATCAAGGCCAGAGCAATTAATGAGTGCAATGGTTAACGCAATGAGAGTATTAACTGATGTTGAGAATACTGGTGCAGTTTGTGTAGCACTTCCACAGGATGTTCAAGGAGAGAGCTACGATTTCCCTGAATACTTCTTTAAGAAGAGGGTACATAAGATAGAAAGAAGGGTACCATGTAATGAGGATATTATAGAGGCTGCAAGTTTAATTAAGGGTAAGAAAAAACCTATGATTATTTGTGGGGGAGGAGTTAAATACTCAGAGGCTTCAAAGGCTTTAATTAGCTTTAGTGAAAGGTTTAATATTCCTATCTGTGAAACTCAGGCTGGAAAAAGTGCAATAAGGTCATCACATCCTTTAAATCTCGGTGGAGTTGGAGTTACAGGAAATTTAGCGGCAAACTCTATTGCTAGGGAGGCTGATTTAGTAATTGGCGTTGGTACAAGATTTACTGATTTTACCTCAGGATCTAAGAGTTTATGGAAAAATGAAGAGGTGGAGTTTGTTAATATAAATGCATCAAGATTCCATGCACTTAAAATGGATGGAGTTTCAGTTGTTAGTGATTGTAAAATGGGGCTGGAGGCTTTAGAGAAAGCTTTAGAGGAACTAAACTATAAAAGCTCTTATAATAAAGAAATAAGAATTGCTAAGGAAGAGTGGAAGAAGGAATTAGACAGATTAGAAGGCATTGAGTATAAGGAGAATTTTATTCCTGAGGTTAAAGGACATAATGATGATGTTTCTAAGGAGTTTTATGACTTTACTAATGGAATAGCACTTCCTCAAACTGTTGTTGTTAAGGAAATTAACAACTTACTAAAGGAAAACTCAATTGTTGTTGGAGCAGCAGGAAGTTTACCTGGAGATATGCAAAGGGTTTGGGAAAGTGAAGAAGTTGATAGCTATCATATGGAATATGGTTATTCATGTATGGGATATGAAATTTCAGGTGCTTTAGGAGTTAAGTTAGCTAAGCCTGAAAAGGAGGTTTATGCCTTAGTTGGGGATGGAAGCTTCCAAATGCTTCATTCAGAGCTTATTACATCACTTCAAGAGAGGAAGAAAATTAATGTAATTTTACTTGATAATGGTGGGTTTGGTTGTATTAATAATCTTCAAATGGGTAATGGAATGGGTAGCTTTGGAACTGAATTTAGGTATAGAAATGAGGCTACTGGTTTAATGGATGGAAGCTTTATGAATATTGATTACTCAAAGGTTGGGGAAGGATATGGATTAAAAAGCTATTCTGTTAGAAGTCTAAAGGAGCTGAGAGAGGCCATTAATGATTCTAAGCTACAGGAAAAATCAACTTTAATTGAGGTTAAGGTTATGCCAAAGACAATGACAAATGGATATGATTCATGGTGGCATGTTGGGATAGCATCAACTACGGCTGAGGGTTATAAGGGTGAGGATAAGGTTAAGAAGGCTTATGAGGATAAAGAGTTTAACCTAAGTAACGCAAGAGAATATTAAAATATTAAAGAGAGGGAGGGTGGTGGATTTTCCCTCTCTTTAATAATTACAGGAGATAATATATGGTAAAGTCAGATGTAAAATTAATTGGTGATATAGCAAGGGAAAAGGCTTTCCTTGCAAATAATAATACTGGTAAGTTTGTTCTTAGAGGGATTATGGCTGGGTTTTATTTAGTTGTAGCAATTATACTATCTAATACAGTTGCGGCTTTAATGGGAAATATATCTGTTGAATTAAGTAAGATTTCTTCGGCTATGACATTTTCTATAGCCTTAGCTTTAATATGTTTTCTAGGTGGGGAGCTTTTTACTGGTAGTAATTTAGTTATGGGGATTGGTGTTTATTCTAAAAGTGTTAGTGTTTTGGACTTAGTTAAGGTGTTTGGATTAACCTATATTGGTAATTTTATTGGGAATTTTTTTATAAGCTATATTTTTGTTAAAAGTGGTTCAAATACTAATCTAATTAGGGAATATATTGCTCCATTAATTGAAGGAAAACTTGCTCTTTCCCCCTCTGAGATGGTTCTTCGTGGAATTTTATGTAATTTCATTGTTTGTATTTGTGTTATGGCAAATATTAAGATGAAGCAGGAGGGAGCAAAGATGACTGTTATGTTTTGGTGTATTTTTGCTTTTGTTATTGCTGGATTTGAGCATAGTATTGCAAATATGGGGATTTTCTCTATTGGATATTTTCTTTTAGGGGAGCTTCCTTTGTATGGTGTTTTGAGTAGTATGTTTTGGGTTACTATTGGTAATATAATTGGGGGAACTGTTTTGTATGCTTACCCTCTATATAAAATGGCTATTGATTAGTAATGTTAAAGGAGCTGTAATTAAAGAAGTCTTTAGTTATAGTTCCTTATTTTATTCTATAGAAAATTAGGTTAAATGAAAAACTAACTTCCGTTTGCTTCAAGTTTGCATTATTAAGTCCTGTTGATACTTGTTCTAAAATTTTGATCTCTTATTTTTTAAAAAGTGCAGGTTTTAGATGAACATCATCTGCTTCTATATGTTTCAAAGATAGCTTGTCTAAAAGTGAGCTATCTAATAACATTTGGGCTAGTTTAAAAGGTGTATTCCCATT
>JBOFVP010000427.1:0-5374 GCA_051653165.1 Clostridium sp. | reverse complement strand
TGAATAATAGTATTAGGCTAGATAGGTGTATTTGACAAATGTATCTAATAATACTAATATTAAGTGGAATATAGTTTATTCGTTAGAAAATTGTATTTGTAATATTTATGTAAACAATTGAAGATATAATTATTTTATTATTATAATTAAGGAGAGTATAATTATGGGAAATTTTAATTTTATAGAAACAAAAATAAGAGATCTTTATATTATTGAACCAAAGGTATTTGGTGATTCAAGAGGATATTTCATGGAAACTTACAGTAAAAAGGATTTTGCTGAAGCTGGATTAACTATGGAATTTGTTCAAGATAATGAATCTAAGTCATCTAAAGGTGTTTTAAGAGGGCTTCATTTCCAAACAAAGCACACACAAGGTAAGCTTGTTAGAGCTACTGAAGGGGAAGTTTATGATGTTGCAGTAGATTTAAGAAAAGGTTCTCCTACATACGGACAATGGGAAGGTGTTTTACTTTCAGCTGAAAATAAAAGACAATTCTATGTGCCAGAAGGATTTGCACATGGTTTCTTAGTTTTATCAGAAACTGCAGTATTTAATTATAAGTGTACTGATTTCTATGCTCCAGAGTATGACTCAGGTCTTTTATGGAATGATCCAGAAGTTGGTATTGAATGGCCACTTGATGGAATTGAAGAAGTGAAGTTATCAGAAAAGGATAAGCTTCAAAAAACATTAAAAGAATTAGATGTACCATTTGAATATAAATAAGATTAATTAGAGTGTTATGACTGTATTGCCTATGCAATATAGCCATAACTTTTTAATGCTATAGGATATAGGAGTTTATTGTATGGGTGTTTCGGTTGTTATTCCCAATTATAACGGTGAAAAATATATTAAAGGATGTTTAGACTCTCTTAAGAGGCAGTCCCTTCAACCAGAGGAAATAATCATTGTTGATAATGCATCTAAGGATGGAAGTATTGAACTGATTAATAGGGAATATAGTGAAGGTATTACATTGGTTTCTATGAGTGAAAACCATGGATTTAGTGTTGCTGTTAATGAGGGTATTAAAAGAAGTAGTTATGAGTTTGTGGCATTATTAAATAATGATACAGAATTAGATGAGTTTTGGTTAGAAAATCTATATAATTGTATAAAAAGTGATGAGAAGATATTTTCTTGTTGTAGTAAAATGATGAGGTATGATAATCGTGACATAATTGATGATGTTGGGGATGAATATACTATTTTAGGGTGGGCTACAAAACGAGGAGATGGAAAATTAGGAACTACTTTTAATAAAAGTGAAGAGGTGTTTTCATCATGTGCAGGAGCGGCAATATACAGAAGATGTGTTTTTGATGAAATTGGATTTTTTGACGAAAACTTTTTTGCGTATTTAGAGGATATCGATATTTCTTATAGAGCGAGAATATATGGATATAAAAATTATTATTGTAATGATGCTATTGTTTATCATATCGGTAGTGCTACTAGTGGTAGTAGGCACAATGATTTTAAGGTTAAGTTAGCATCAAGAAATAATATTTATGTTATACATAAAAATATGGTTGCTTGGCAACTGTTACTTAATGGAGTATTTATTTTAGGTGGGATAGCTATAAAGGGAGTATTCTTTACTGTTAAAGGATTAGGTAAGGCTTATTTTTCAGGTATCTTAGAAGGTATGAAAAATAAGAAAAATATTACCAAGGTTAGAGTGAACAATAATGGTAAAAATTACTTGGATATACAAAAGAATTTATATAGAAATACACTAAATCTATTTAAAAGGAGGTAAATTAAATGTTAAAGGAAAATCAGAAGGTATTAAACAAGGGAATTGTTTTAATAGATGCAATTGCTATAGTTTTATCTTTTTTATTTACTTGGTATTTAAGAATGTTTAGTGGAATAATGCCAATTGAAGAGGGAAGATTAACTTTTAAGGAGTACTTAATTCCTGTATTAATTATGATACCAATTTATTTAATTATTTATAGCTCTCAAAGATTATATGATAGTGAGAGGGTTAGATTTTTAAGTAAAGAAATTTGGAGTATTACTATTTCAAATGTTCTAGGAATACTTATTTTCACTGGTGTTTTATTTTTAACAAAGCAGATTGACTATTCTAGAAGCTTTTTAATTTTATTTTTCTTTGTATGTTTAGTTCTTACCTCTATGGAAAGAATGATAATTAGATTATCTATTAGAAAGGCTAGAAATAAAGGATTTAATAAGAAGTTTATTGTATTTGTTGGATATAGTGAGGGTACGAGAAAGTTCTATGAGCTTATTAAGGAAAATAAACATTGGGGATATAATGTTCTTGGTGTGTTTGATGATAATAATGTGGATTATATGGATTTATCATATTTAGGTGATTTATCTAAGTTGCATGATTATCTTGGAGATAATAAGGATATTGAGGAGATAATTATTACCCTGGAAATGAAGGATTATGACAAACTTCAACAGGTTATAGAAATTTCAGAGAAGTTTGGTGTTAGAGCGCAAATTATACCTGGTTACTTTAAGTATCTTCCTGCAAAACCTTATGTTGAAGAAATTGGTGGAGTTCCATTTATAAATGTGAGATATATTCCTTTAGATAATATTTTAAATAAGTTCCTTAAGAGAAGTATTGATATTGTATTATCTTCAATTGCTTTGATTATTTTATCTCCAGTACTTTTAATAGTAGCTATTGCTGTTAGAATGAGTTCTAAGGGAGATGTTATCTTTAGGCAAGAGAGAATTGGACTAAATAGAAAGCCTTTTATGATGTATAAGTTTAGAAGTATGAGGGTTCAAAATGTTGAGGAAGAAAAGACTCAATGGACTGTTAAGAATGATACTAGAAAAACTAAGGTTGGAACATTCATTAGAAAAACTAGTTTGGATGAGTTACCCCAGTTTTATAATGTATTAAAGGGGGATATGAGTTTAATTGGCCCAAGACCTGAAAGACCAGTGTTTGTTGATAAATTTAAGGAAGAAATTCCTAAGTATATGGTTAAACATCAAGTTAGACCTGGAATTACTGGATGGGCTCAGGTTAATGGATGGAGAGGGGATACCTCTATTGAAAAAAGAATCGAATGTGATATTTATTACATTGAAAATTGGAGTTTAGCATTAGATATAAAAATATTCTTTTTAACAATTTTTAAGGGATTTGTTAATACTAATGCGTATTAATGGAAAAGAGGAGAATAGGATGAATAGTACTAACAAGAGAAGAGTAATATTGCTTTTAGCTTCATGTATGATTGCAACATTATTTTTTGGTCTTTTTAATAAATATTACAATGATCAAGTAAAAAGAGTTGAATTAAATATTACAGTAAAATCAGATAAAGTTGATGAATACTCTGTTTATTATGATATTGAAGGTGATAATAAATGGAGTGAAGATAGAGTAATAAAGCAAGCCTATACTAAAACTGGTTCTAAAGAGGAACTAGGTTTTGGTATTCCTATGGATGCTAAAAATATTAGAGTTGATTTAGGAAATTCACCTACGGAAATATATATTGATAACATATATTTTAAGGCTAATGGTAAAAAGGTTGAATTGAATAAGGAGGAGCTAAATAAGCTTCAAACAAGTATAAATGAAATAAGGGTTAATGATGATAATAATATTAGTAGTTTAGGAAATGACCCTTATATTGTGCTTAGTAATGTAACAAGTATTTTTGAGAGTATTGGTGGAAGACCTGGCTATTTAAATGTGCTTATGGTAGTAGGATCAATCTTATTAGGTGCTATTATGGCAAATTCATTAACTAACTTTAAAAATTCAGCTAGATTTGTTGTTGATTGTTATAGAAATAGAGAGTTAGTAATGAAGCTTGCTAAGAATGATTTTAAAACTAGATATGCATCTTCATATTTAGGTATTATATGGGGATTTATACAGCCTTTAGTTACTATTATGGTATATTGGTTTGTTTTCCAAGTTGGATTTAGATCTGGAGATGTTGGTGATGCACCGTTTATTTTATGGTTTATTGCTGGAATTATACCGTGGTTCTTCTTCTCAGATGGACTATCATCTACAACTAATGTATTTATAGAGTATAGTTATTTAGTTAAAAAGGTTGTTTTCAAAATTGAAGTATTACCAACTGTTAAAATAACATCTGCATTGTTTGTTCATGGATTTTTTATAATATTTATTTTTATAATTATGACTGCATATGGATATTATCCATCAGTACATAGCTTACAGTTTATTTATTATTCATTCTGTATGGTTGTATTGGTTTATTCTGTATCTTTCTTTACTTCTGCAGTTGTGTTGTTCTTTAGAGATTTAAATCAAATAATCACAATTATAATAAATGTTGGTTTTTGGGCAACTCCTATTGGATGGAATATTGAAATGTTACCAGAGTTTTGGGGAAGACTGTTTAAGTTAAATCCTATGTATTATATTGTTACAGGGTATAGAGATTCATTTATTGAAAGGATTTTTATTTGGCAAAGACCTTATGAAACAATATATTTCTGGTGTTTCTGTTTAGTAACTCTATTACTTGGAGTTAAAATGTTTAAGAAGTTGAAACCACATTTTTCAGATGTGCTTTAGTGAGGTAAGTATATGGATACAATGATAAGTATAAAGAACTTAGTTAAGAAATATAATATGTATGAAAAACCTATTGATAGATTAAAGGAAACATTATCTTTTAGTAAAAAGGTTTATCATAAGGATTTTAAAGCTTTAGATGGATTAACCTTTGATGTTTTAAAGGGTGATGCTATTGGGATATTAGGTAAAAATGGTTCAGGTAAGTCTACTCTTTTAAAAATGGTAACAGGGGTACTTACTCCTACATCTGGAGATATTATAATTAGAGGGAAAATAGCTGCTATATTGGAGTTAGGTGCAGGGTTTAACCCAGAATATTCAGGTATTGAAAATATATACTTAAATGGAACTATGATGGGATATAGTGAAGAGGATATGTCATCTAGGCTTGCGAGTATTATTGAGTTCGCTGATATTGGGGATTTTATTAATCAACCAGTTAAAATTTATTCAAGTGGAATGTTTGCAAGATTGGCTTTTGCAGTGGCTATTAATGTAGATCCAGATATTTTAATTGTTGATGAAGCTCTTGCTGTTGGTGATACAAGATTCCAAATTAAGTGTATCAACAAAATGAAGGAACTAAAAAATAATGGAACTACAATATTATTCGTTTCTCATGCAACAGAGCAGGTAAAGAGATTTTGTAATAAGGCTATTTGGATTAAGAATGGTAAGATTGAAGCTATGGGAGAATCTAGTGAAATAGTTGACTTATATGAAGATTTTATGAAGTATGAGGCTGTTGATGGTGAAGTTGATGTAAGGGTTCAGGAAGTTCAAGAGCTTACTAAGGGTGTAGA
>JBOFVP010000426.1:0-1304 GCA_051653165.1 Clostridium sp. | reverse complement strand
CCCTCTCTAATATAATTTGTGTTATATATTATCCATTATATTAAAGTGTAATTTTTTTTTTATTATTTTTCGCAAATTTTTTAATTATCTTTTTATATTCTGAAAGTATACATTCTAAGTCACTTCTTGGTATTTTATCTATAATCAATAAAGTACGTTCTTCTTTCATTAATTCAATATATTTATTCCTAATAATTTTTATATAATTTGCTAACTCCATTTCTCCTATAATTGTCATCATAGAAAAAACATCTAATAGTAATGGTGCAAATAGTCTCTCTCTGTTATCTATCAATGATTTAACTTCCTGTTTGGTTGAACAAAAATCTATTAATTCTTTTTGGTATTTGTCTATATTAGCAAGTGATAATTTTAAATACTCATACACATTAAAGTTTCTTATTTCTGTATTTTTTACTAAATGCCCCATTAATACATTAGTATTTAGCATTTCAAGAAGCTCTTCCTTATTAAATGTGTAGTATACTGGCTCTGATGAATCAATGTGTTTTGGATTAAGAAATCTATAGCCTCCATTCATTTTCCCTTCGTATAAGACTGCATGTTTTTGATTTCTATTTTTATTAAGTCTTAGACCTAGCATATATCTATATTTGCTTGCATCTAGCACTTCAATAGCATCTTTTTTATTTAATCTTTCCTCAACTAAATCATACCCAATGGAGTTTAAGAAATAATTAAACCAAGTAGAACCTTGTATCATTGCTCCTGCAACATAAGAATTATCTCTAGCATCATATAAAAATAAGTATGGTATCCCTAATATCCTTATGATTTCGTTGTCCTGGTAATCTATATTAAATTCTTCTAATAAGTTTGCTATTCCTGCATAGGAACAAGACCTGTTGAATGTCATATACTTCATAAAATTCCCCCACTAGTAATTTACAATTTAATGCTTATTAATTTATCTGATACTAAGAATTGCTTACTATAATAACATTATATGTAAAAATAATCCACCTGTTTTAAGATTAACATTTCCTTAATATGAGTCTAAATCTTCTATTGAGATAATATTCCATGTATTTTTATTTTAAAATTCATAGATTTAGGCTATAATAAGGGTTATAGAGTATTATGGAGGTAAGTATGTCAATATATTTAAATTCAGATAAACCACTAATTAACTATAAAAAACTGATTAATACAAAATATTTTGTTGATAAAAGCTTAATAATAGAAAAAATAAATGAAGTTATAGATACTTCAGATTGTTATATATGTATAACTAGACCTAGAAGATTCGGTAAATCATCAGTTACAGATATGTTAGGTTCATA
>JBOFVP010000425.1:0-1455 GCA_051653165.1 Clostridium sp. | reverse complement strand
CAAGCAATATAAATAGGTATTATTCCCTTTCTTGCTGAAATATCACTATTATTTTTGTAAATAGAATCGTATAAGTTACTAAAAGAAACCTCTGAAGTTTCAGCACTAAATAAGAATTCCCTTATTTCATTTAATAATGGGTTTAAATCCTCATCTATATCATTATTTATTAGCCCTTTATTAACTAAGGTAGTTCTGAATAATGTGCAATCTACACTACCTTTATCATATTCAAACTGCTTATATTCTCCATTGAATAAACCTGATACCAAACCATTTCTAGCCTTTAATAGAGGTGCTGAAATATTGTTTTTGTTTATCAATTCATTATTAATTTTAGGTGCATTACTATAATATTCATAACAAATGCTAGACACCATTTCTGACAATCTATTTTCACTAAAATTCTTTGATTTTTGTGATCCAATTTTTATTTTTGCCTGACCTTTATCTAAGCTAAATAACTCATTTATATTTGATTTTATAAATTCTATAATATCCTCTAAATAAATATTAAGTTGAGTTTCAACAATTGGATCTTCTTTAATTAACTCTTCATCTTGTAATAAAGCATTAATAGCTAAATATCTACTTATACTTTCTCTAATAATGATTTTCTTACTTGGTTTAACTAAAATTATTCTATTATCATTTATTTTTTCACAAAACTCTTCTACGTTTTGATCCTTGTTCTCTATAATTAGATTTATTAATAGTCCATCACCTTTTTTATTTTCTAAAAGCAATTCTGAAGTTTCATAAGCAATTAATTCATCATATGTCATAAATAATCTATTAAAATATCTAACCATTGTAAATTCGTCATTATATCTTCTTGGAAGAATATATTTTAAATCCATCAAGTCATTTAAAACTGATGACACATCTGCATTCTTCATTTTACTTTGTGCGATAGCTTTAATTTTTTTCTCTACATCAACTCCTGATATTGGCATGAAATCAATCGTTTCTGTACTTTTTCTCTCCATAATGACATTATTGTCTCTTAAAGATCTAATTACCTTTTCAACATCCTTTTTCTCTAATCCTAAAGAACATCTTAGGTTCTCCTTAGTTGGAGCTAATTTATTTAAATCCTTTGTTACATATAAGATTGCTAAGGCTTTTATAAACCCTCTTTCTCCTTCTGTAGTGCAATGATTTAAAGCTGTATCTGCCTTTAAATAAAGAGTATGAATTTCTTCGTTAAATACTTCTTTTTTGAATAGTATTTCGAAGTAATCATAAAGATTATCAACAGTAATTAATTCCTTCTCCCCATTATTTCTACTTACAATATCTAATAAGGAGTTTTGTTCTAACTTACTTATGAATGTAAATAATGTTCTTTCATTTTGTGCTACTTTTTCACTTATTTTAGGTAATACAAAAGTAGCATAAGAACTTAATGGGAAGCATCCTTTTGAAATACTCTTTTCATATTCATCCATTGAG
>JBOFVP010000424.1:0-1394 GCA_051653165.1 Clostridium sp. | reverse complement strand
AGTTCTATAATAACTACCTAAAATAAATCTTAAATCGAATGCATTATTACTGTCTGAATTAAAAGAATTAATTATTATATCCTCTTCTGAATCATTAATAGGATCAAAATTTAAATTTGAATTATTATTTTTAAAAAGCAAATCTAATTTGGTATCTAATGCTCTATCTATACAATAAGATATTTGTTGAATAACATAATCGTAAGAATGGAATGATACTAAAAATTTATAAAATGATTTTGATGGATTACTTAAAATATATTCTGATTTATATGTTGTAGTTCTAGATGTATCAGTAAATGGAAAGTTAGTATCTTTATTAATATCTATATATTTTCCAAGTAAATGTGATTTTCCAGTCCCAAATCTCCCCATAACTAAAACTTTTGGGGCTTCTTTTGGTAGAGAAAAAATATTATTTAAATAATCTTCAATTTTATTTTCATATGAGGGATTAACTTTGTAAAAAATATCAAGAATTGTGTCAACAACATTATTTTTATCATTTTTATAGATGATATCTTTTAAAAGATTTTCTTTTGCTAAGTCTTTACTGCTATCATCATAAAATAAACTATCAGATATTAAATATTCTAAACCTTTTTGTATCTTTTCAGCGGTTACAAGATCATATTTTACTTTTCTACGTATTCTTCCTCTTGCTTTTATTGGGTGAGAAAAATCTATGCTGTATTCGTTATCGTTTGAAATTCTTAATGTAACTTTATTTGGTCTCATAAAAACACTCCTTTACATATTTATCTAATTTAATTTTATATCATTATTGACAAAAGTCAACTTAAAAGTGGAAATATAAGCTGTTGAATACTGAAAAAAATAAAAATAAATCCAATAAAAATAAAAATGATGGATTTTACTATTGACAATTATAGTAATTGGAAATTATAATAAATCCATAATATGCAAATAAAGTGGAAAGTTTACAAAAGTAAACACTATATAGTGTAAAAGAATGACTAAAAAAATAAAAAACATGGAATTGGGGAGGAAAGTATGGAAATAAATAAGAGTTATGTTATTGAATTATTAGAAATCAACAAAATGTCACAGAACCAGTTAGCAATAAAAGCTGGGGTATCTAAAGCTACAATAAGTAGATGGTTAAATGGTTCACGAGGGGAAGGCAGAAGACTAATTGGTGGTATATTAAGAGCTTTTCCGGAAGTAGATACTAAGAAGCTATTAATGATTGATCAGCCGATGAAAAAGAAAGAGGTGCAGTAATGGATAAAAATATTAACGAGAAATCAACAATTTTACTATCAGCAATACTTACACAACAAGTTGCAATAATTACACTTTGTGAATCAATGTTAAGAGATAAATTGGATGTATGCGGCGAGGCTATTGAAAATGTACAAGCTATGGATGCT
>JBOFVP010000423.1:0-45267 GCA_051653165.1 Clostridium sp. | reverse complement strand
GAAATAGAGCAACTTAATTCAAGGTTTTGCAAAAAATTATCTATTAAAAATTATTTAAGCAGAATATCAGGTAAAACAGCGGAGTTATTTTCTTTATCATTGTACATAGGGGCAGCTGAAGGTGGTTGCAATAAATTATTAAGCAGAAATTTAAGTAGAATAGGGCACAACATAGGAATGGCATTTCAAATTATTGATGACATATTAGATTATGTTGGAAGTGATGAGTCTATTAAGAAGAATGCAGCTAATGATTTAAAACAGGGTATATATACAATACCATTTATATATGCATATAATAACAATCCAGAGCAGTTTAATGAGTATTTACATAAGAATGAATTGTCAGATGAAGATATAATGAACATTGTAAAAAATGTTAAATTGAATAATGGTGTGGAGAAAGCAATTGAGTTAGCACAAAAATATACAGATAAAGCATTTAAGGGAATAGAAGGTCTTCCAGAGAATGAATACAAGTATATACTTAAAGATATTGCAATGAAGTTAATTCAAAGAAAGTATTAAATTTATAATGCCAAGTGAATTTTTCACTTGGCATTAGTTATGTAGTTTATTCAAAACGCTATTTTTTAAGGCTAATATGAATCTTTTTTCATTTTTAAATGAAGATTCGCTATAATTCATGTAAAGATTTAGTGGAAGAGAGATATCTTCCATTTTAATTTCAATGAAGCCTAAGTTTTTATAGCAAGCTAAATATGTACTTTTTGGAACAAGTAAAAAGGCATTTGATGTAATTAAAGCATAGGTTGCGGGTCCATAGCTTTGAGTTGATAGAATTATATTTAGAGTTTTAGATGTTTCTACTTTTCTTTTAATTTCTGTATACAGACAATTGTGAGCATTTAAAAAGTCTTCTACAGCAATTAAGGGTACGTTTAATAAATCTTTACTGCTAAAACTATTACCTTGATAGTTAGAGTTTGTTATTAAAATAAATTCATCCTCAAAAATTTTCTCTTGAATAATACCATCTAAAATACCTTTATCATGAAAAGAAAAAGAAATTTCATCATTTAATAATGACAATAAAGTATCATCTAGTGATTGGAAATTATATAGGTTAATATTAAGTTTAGAGTATCTTTTTCTAATATCCATTAATGAAGCTGATATTAAAGTGGAGTTTAATATTTCAGGAGCTTTTATAGTTAATAATTCTCTATGATTCTTTAATGATTCTAACTCTTTAAAGAGATCATCTAATGAAGTTAAGATATTTTTACAATGTTTTAATACTACTTCTCCTTCTTTAGTTAAAGTTACACCTTTATTACTTCTATTAAACAGTTTTGTATCAAATTTTTGTTCTAGCTTTAAGAGCTGTTGAGAAAGTGCTGATTGAGAAATATGATTTTGTTTTGCCACTACAGAAATACTATTAGATTGAGCTACATAATAAAAAAGCTTTAAGCTATCAATATTCATGTTAAGTCTCCTTAAAGTTTGATTTATCATTTATTATACTTGAAGAGAACAAAAATTAAAAGAAAAATAGATTTTTAAAGAATAGTAGATGATAATTAGTTCAAAGTATATTATATTAATAGTATAGGTGAGGTGTTGAATTATGAAGAGGTTACTTTTAAGGGGAGTATCTATAATTTTTATTATTACTGTAGTGGGTATACTTATAAGTGGGAATAATAAAGATTTAAAAGGTAATATAAATATATTAGTTTCAAGTTCGAGTAAAGAGTATATAGAAGAGATGGCTAATGAATTTATGATAAGAAATGAGAAGGTAAGGATAAGTATTCAAACAGAATATGATAATGGATATAGTAAAAAGGTTAAAGAGTCAATTCATAATGATATCAATTTAATTGAAATAGATACAATAGATTTACATATGTTGATGCAACTAGAGGATAAATTTAATGATAATGATGAAATAATTGAAACCTATAAAAATAATTTTACAGTAGGAAGAATAAATGAAGTGAATTTTAGTCAAAAAATCAAAGGAATGCCACTAACTTCTAGGCCAATTGTATTATATGTTAGAGAGGATTTGATGAACCAATATGGGTATGATAAATCATCAATTAATACATGGGATGATGTTATTAGAATTGGTGAGGATATTTTTAGTAAAAGTTATGGTGAAGTAAAGCTAATAAATGCAACTGGGCAAGATTTGAAAGATTTGATATCTATATTAGTAATGCAAGAAATAGAGAGTGATGAAAAAAGTGAAGAAGAAGCATTAAAAGAAGTAACTAATTTTATTTATTTATTAAACAGAAAAAATATAATTAATGTTGTAGATGGTGGTGGATTTGCTATTAGAATATCATCTATAAATGGTATGAGAGAATTAGCAGCAATTAATGAACAATGTGAGTGGGTTGCAACATATCCACCTTCAAAGTTATTAGGAGGAAATAAATTTTATGTTGCAGAGGGAAGTAATTTTGTTATTGTAAACAATAACTACAACAAAAGCGAAATTGTAGAAGAGTTTTTAGAGTATTTAACTTCAAATAGTGATAAAGTTATAAAGTATGCTAGAGAAGGAGCTTTTTTTCCAAGTTATTTATATGCATATAAGGATAAAAAAATAGAGCAAGAAATTAATAATTTTATTGGAAGGAGCCCATTAGTTGTTATGGATAATATAATAAGAAAGGCTCCACCAATAAATAACTATCAATTATATAGAGATATTAAGCTTAGAGTTACAACTGATTATTAATTTTTATATATGAGTTTAAAGTTTTTTCAGCAGTAAGCTTCCAAGTAAATTGGAGGCTTTTTTTATAACCTTTTTCTTGAAGTGATAATTTAAGATTATTATTTTCAATAACATTAAACATAGCATTGCTAAGTTCAATTTCGTCAAATGGATTGACTAAAATAGCCCCATCATTTCCAGTAACTTCAGGAATAGAAGTGGTGTTAGAGGTTATTACAGCTGTTTTACAACTCATTGCTTCAAGAGGAGGTAGCCCAAAGCCTTCATATTTAGATGGGTACACAAAAACTTCACATGCATTATAAAATAGAGGTAAGTCACATTCATCAATGAATCCAAGGAAAATAACATCATCTTCAAGATGTCTTTTTATTACCTCAGCTTTAATTTTTTCTCCATCATCTTTTAAAGAGCCAAGGAGAATTAATTTATGAGGAGTAGATAAACTTCTGTTTATTTTTTCATATGCATTTAAAATTCCTAATACATTTTTTCTAGAACTAAAGCCACCTAAATATAATATAAAAGGAGATGAGATATTGTATTTTGTAAAGAGTGTATCTTTACAAATAGTTTTATCAAGAGGTTTAAAATTATCATTAGCAGCTAATGGGGTAACAAATATTTTATCTTTATCATAGTTTGGAAAAAACTTTAAAATATCATTTTTTGAGTATTCGGATACAGTTAAAATCCCCTTAGAATTATAAATAATATTAGGCATATCACGAAGAAATCTTTCTAAATACCCATTACCTACTGTTTCAGGCATTGTATAAGGGATAAGATCATGAATAGTTACCACAGTGTTCAATGAGTACTCAAATGGAAAGCCAAGGCCATTTTGAGGTATATGAAACAGTGAGGTATCATTATTTAATAGGTGTTCAGGAACGTAATATTTTTCGAAAAAACTACCATGTTTGCCTGAGGTTATGAGATAGTCAACAAAGTTATCATTTAAATCTAAATGTTTTTTGCCAGTCCAAATAAGCTCATATTTATTCAAATTATCAATTAATAAAAGTTCTTTTAATAAATTTTTTGTATAAGTACCAATTCCTGTACCGCTATAAAGGTTAGCCCCTCTAGCATCAATAGCAATTTTCATAGATTACTCCTTAAAAATTATATAATAATAAAATATTAAAGGATGTAAAATTGGTGAATAAAAATCACATTAATTATATGAATACATATATTAATATAAAAATACTTCTTAGGAGAAGGGTATGGTATATGAAAGGATAAGGGAACAGATTGAGAAAAATTACTCCCTAAACATAACTAGCATCGAAAAGGTTAAAAGTGCCTTTAAAATAACAGCAAGAGAGGGGAGATACTGCTTAAAATGTGTAAAATATCAGTATCCCCATTTTTATTTTATACAAGAAGCTATGAAACATTTATTAAAAAATGAATTCTATAATGTACCAGAGATTATGAAAACATATAGTGGGTTAGATTATATAAAGCTTGATGAAGGGTATGCTTATATAACAAAATGGATAAATTCAAGAGAGAGTAACTATAATAATCCTTTGGAGTTAAAAAGAGTTTCAGGAGGATTAGCAGATTTACACTTGAAAAGTAGAGGGTTTATTATAAATAGGGATATGAATCCAAGGATAGGATGGTTTAGTTGGATAGAAGTATTTTCTACAAGAAATAAAGAGATATATGATTTTAAAAAAAGGATAAGTCAAAAAGCTATATTAGATGAGTTCGATAATATGTATTTAAATGCTATTGATAAAGAAATAAAAAGAGGAGAAAAAGCTATAGATGGTTTAAAGAATAATAATTATTTAGGGATAATGAAAAAAGAAGTATTAACATTAGGGTTTTGTCATCATGATATGGCAAATCATAATATTCTAGTGGATGATAAAAACAATTTAAATTTTATAGATTTTGATTATTGTATATTAGATAGCCATCTACATGATTTATCATCATTGATAATAAGGGCTTTAAAGAATGGGAAATGGGATAATCAAAAGGCTGATGTAGTATTACAAGGATATAATGAAAAATACAGGATTAATAGTAATGAATTAAAGATAATGAAAGAATTTATTAGATATCCACAAGCATTTTGGCAGGTGGGACTTCAGAGGTATTGGGAGCAACAACCCTGGGATATGAATAAATTTATAAATAGAATAACTAGTTATCTAGAAGATTGTGATGAGAGAGAAGAATTTATAGATTCATATTTTAATGGAGGTGATTGATATTAGAAATATTACTATTAATGATTACCTAAGAGATAAAGAGATATATGTTGTAGGAAATTACTTTAAAAGTGAGTGCGTAGAGGATGTATATATACAGGTGGATGTTATAGCGTATATTCATAGAACGATAATGAGTTATCCATTTATCTATGGGTGTTCGGTTATAAGTAATTTAGGGAAACGATTGGAAGAATATAAGGTATTATTAAAAAAAACTAATAGATATATTGATAAATTAAGAGATAATGAGACTAATAATACTGATAGGTATATTATAGAAAAATCATACAAAATATTACAAAGGGCAAAAGAGTCTTTAAGTGGTGTGAATAAGGATGATTTTTATAATATTATAAAAAGAAGTATGGTTAGAAATGAATTGACGTTGGAGAAGGTAGATGGAAGTAATATAAGGGTATTAGATGTGGTAGAAATAGGTACATTAGATAAGTTAAATTATAATATGATTGAGGATGATATAATAGAATATATTATAAAAATAAATAAAAAAGGATATAAATTTGATAAAGATTTAATTATAAATAAATTTATAAATTCTTCTAGGCTTGATTATACTAGTGCAGAATATATTAAAACAATGGTTAGATTTCCTATAGGAACGTTAAAGGCAATAGATAAGTATAGAATGAAAAAAAGAGAATTAGATAATTATGGCTACCTTCAAAATATAAAGAAAGAATTTAATAGAGAGTTTGGGGGAGAATAAATGGTAGGTAGGGTTAGGTATGCAGAAAAGAAATATTTATGTAAGTATAATTTAACAGATGAATTTTTTAATGCTATGGGTATAGAAGTGCTAGAATCTATTCCTCTAAGAAAATTATTTATTTTGGACACCTTTAAAGGGAAAAAAATATTAAAGAGAGTAGAATATGATAAGGATAGAATAAAATTTATATCAAAGTCATTAGAATATATAGGTAAAAAGTTTAATAATATTATTTCATTTGATAAATTTAATGAGGTAAATAATTACTTCGAGTGGGATGATAATTTATATATAATGATGGATGTTATAAAGGGGAGAGAAGTAACTTTTAGCAATGAAATAGAAGTTCAATTATGTGCCCAATCAATTGCAAGATATCATGAAAGTGGAAATGGGATTAGAACTTTTTTAGAGAAAGAGATGGGTGAAGAAGTTAAGATTGAAAATTTGATGTTAAAGTATAAAGAGTCATTAGATCAGATAAAAAAAATATATAGTATGATTAGTAACTATAAAAATAAAAATAGCTTTGATAAGATTGTAATTGATATATACAGTAAACTATTAGGAGATATGGAGCAATCAATAAATTGGATTGAAAATAGTGTTAATATTGAAAAGATGATAAAAGATGATAACAATATTATTTTATGTCATAATGATTTGGCACACCATAACTTTTTGATAGAAGAGGGTATTATATCAATATTAGATTTTGATTATTGTAGCATTGATTTAAGAGTAGTAGATTTAGCAGATTTTATTATAAAATCAATAAAGAGCTCAGCTTATGATGTTGATAAGGGTGTTCAAGCTATAAAGGCATATACTGATATAATAAAGCTGACAGATGACGAATTTAAACTACTTTATGGAATATTAATGTTTCCTAAGGAAATATACTCCATGATAAAATCATATTATTATAAAGAGAAAGAATGGGATGAAGATACTTTTTTATCTAGGATTATAACTAAAGTTGAGAATGAGGAGTTTAGAACTATATTTGCTAATGAGTTAAAAGAAATATATATATATAATAAATAAGATAAAGAGCCATTAATACGGCTCTTTATCTTATTTATTTATTTAGTATTGATTTATATGCATCAACAGTCAGTTTTGCAGTATTATTCCATGTGAACAGTGTAGATCTCATTAATGATTTTTTTACCATTGTTAACATTAGAAAGCTATCATTTAATACACGAGACATTGTATAGCTTAATGCTTCGATATTATAAGGGTTAACTAATAGTGCAGAGTCATAGCACACTTCAGGTAGTGATGTAACGTTAGAAGTGATGACAGGCGTACCACAAGCCATAGCCTCCACAGGTGGAAGACCAAAACCTTCATAAAAAGAAGGATAAACTAACATTTCAGAAGCATTATAAAAAATAGGCATATCATCTAGTTGAATAAAATCAGTAAAAATCACATCAGAATCAATTCCTAGTTTTATAGCACGTTTTTTATAATTCTCATAAGAGGGACCTTTTTTACCTACAATAACAAGTTTTGTGTTTAGACGATCTTCCATTGGAATAATTGAAAAGGCTTCTATTAAACCAAGTATATTCTTTCTAGGACTAAATCCTCCAACATAGAGAATAAATTTATCTTCAATGCCATATTTATCTTTAATTATAGATTTACATTTACATTTACTCATAGGTTTATATATTTTTTCAGCAGCTAATGGTGTAACAAAAATTTTATCTAATGGATAATTAAACTCTTTAGAAATATCTTTTTTAGAGTATTCTGATACAGTAATTATTCCATCTAGTGAAGGTAATGATTTGGGTAAATCATCATTAAATATTTTAAGGTAACGATCACTAACGGTTTCAGGCATCCTTAGAGGAATTATATCATGTAGGGTAATAACCTTAGAACAGGTTATTGATGTAGAGAGTCCTACACCATTTTGAGGAACGTGGTACAGCTCAATAGCCTTATCATTTAATATATTGGGAACACGAACTTCATCCCAGAAATTATTATTAGGATTAGTTTCTACAGATTCTACATGAAAGTTATTATTCAAATTTTCAATTGAAGAGTCTTCAGGAAGAAAAAGAAGGTATTGATCTTTAAAATCAAGTGTATTTAAGTAAGTAATCAATTGGTGAGTGTAAGTTCCGATGCCTGTTCCTCTATACCATTTTGCGGCTCTACCATCAATGCAAATATTCATAAGTTAACCCCTTTCTTTATATTTTTACTTCTATTATATTAAAAGAAATTAAAAAGTGTTAATAAAAGAAATTTCACATACATATAAATATATAGGAGGTGAGAGAGAGATGATGAGAGAATTTGAAATTGAAAGACAGTTTGATGTTAAAATAGAGACCATTAAGGCAAATAAGGGTGTTTATTATTTAAAGACAAACAAGGGTGACAGATGTCTTAAAAAAATAAATTATGGACCACAAAAGCTATTGTTTGTGTATGGAGCAAAAGAGCACTTAGTTAAAAATGGTTTTAATGAGGTTGATAATTACTTTTTAAACATAGAAGGGGAACCATATGCATTAGTTAATGAAGATTTATATACCCTTTCAGAATGGTTAGAGGGAAGGGAATGTGACTTCCATAACATAGAAGAGGTAAAAAGAGCAAGTGAAACTCTTGCAAAAATGCATGAGGCATCAAAAGGATATGATCCACCAGAAAACTCTAAGCTAAAAAGTGATTTAGGAAGATGGCCAGGATTAATGACTAAAAGAATTAAGGCACTAGATAAAATGAGAGATATGGTTAGGAAGAAGTCAAATAAGAGTGATTTTGACATGGTATATTTAAAGTCTATCGATTTTTATAAAGAAATGGGAAGAGAAGCTTTAAAAACAATGGAAGAATCAGATTATTATGAATTATGTATGCTTGCAGAGAGTGAGAAGGGATTTTGCCATCATGATTATACCTATCATAATATAATTTTCACTGAGGAAAATGGAGTATATGTTATTGACTTTGATTATTGTAAAAGAGAAATAAGGGCTTTTGATATTTCTAATTTCATGATAAAAGTACTAAAAAGAGTAGATTGGGATATTGATTTTGCTAAAACAATTATAGAGGCATATGATAATGTAAGTAAGATTAAGCCAGAAGAATATAAAGTATTATATTCATTTTTACAATTCCCTCAAAGATATTGGAGATTAGCAAATAGATATTACTACAATGAAGTCAATTGGGGACAAGCAACATTTGCTAATAAAATTGAATCAATAATTAATGAAAAAGAAAAATATCTAGATTTTTTAAGTAAGTTTAAAGAAATATATATAGATTAAAAGCATGGATTTCCATGCTTTTAATTTTTTTGTAACAAAAAATAGTAATTATAATATAATGAATAAACGAGTATTTTATAGAGGGTAAAAATGATAGTAGGAGATATAGTTGTAAGAAAGTCATATGATAAAGATATAAGCTTTAAAATAATTGATATTAAAGAAGATGAAGGTGTGATTATTTATGTTTTAAAAGGTATAAATATAAGAATAATTGCAGATGCACTTGTTGATGATTTAGAGATTGTTGGTGAAAATTATATGGCAAAAAAAGATAAAATATTAAATGCAAGAGTATCAAAAGCGATTAAAAATGCAGTATCTTCAAGATCTGATATACCCAGTACAAGGGGAAATAGTAAATCCCCTAAAATAGTAACCAATAAAGAGTTAATATTTGGTAGAGCTGGAAAGGTATTACACATTGATGGCGATAGTGAGTATTTAGAAACATGCTTAAAAGTTTATAAACAATTAGGAATAAATGTAGTAGGTAGATATGTTAAAGAAAATGAACAAGCTAAGGTTGTGGTTTCTTTAGTTAAAGAGATAAAACCAGATATTGTAGTCTTAACAGGTCATGATGGAATTTTAAAAGAAACCAAAGATTTTTTAAATATAGAAAATTACAGGAATTCAGTATATTACATTGAAGCAGTGAAAGAATTAAGAAATTATAATGCAAGCTATGATGAATTAGTTATTTTTGCAGGTGCATGTCAAAGTTGTTATGAAGAATTATTAAATGTTGGAGCAAACTTTGCATCATCACCTAGTAGAGTGTTAATACATTGTTTAGATCCGGTTTTTGTTTGTGAAAAAATTGCATATACAAGGATAGATAAATTTGTAGCAATTACAGAAGTGATTGAAAATACAATAACAGGGATAAAAGGAGTTGGAGGATTGCAAACTAGAGGTAAATATAGAGAGGGTTATCCAAAGTCTCCATATGTATAACAAAAAAACAATATTAAAATAGGAATAAAATATAGAAAATTACTAAGAATATAGTATGTAAAGATAATTTTTGTTGACAATACTATAATTAAAGTGGTAAAATTATGGTTTTTATTGACAAAATGGAAAAAATATGTATAATATATATTGAAAGAGGGTGTTTTAAAATGGAAAAGATAAGAAGTATTGCTACCATTAAAAAAGACATTGAAAAACACATTGGAGAAGCGGTAACGTTAAAGGCCAATGGGGGTAGAAAAAAAGTCTTAATTAATGATGGTATTATAGAAAGTGTATACCCAAGTATATTCGTGATTAGATTAAATTGCGACACCCAAAGGACAGTGACATATAGTTATTCTGATGTGCTGACAAAAACAGTACAACTAGTATTTTCAGCATAAAAACTTCGATTCTTCGAAGTTTTTTTTATTTATATAAGAAATCTAATGAATATTAAATCAATCACAACATAGAATAGAAAGAAAGTAATCTATAATATGTGATATATATTAGAAATTTTAGATATATCAAGTTATATTTTATAATCAAAAAGATAGTTTAAAATATAAAAAAAGAAAGATGGTGGGTTTCCATCTTTCAACTATGGTATAAAAGGGTATTGAGAATTTATGAGAGGTTATATGGTCAATAACCAAGATTAATGATACGACAAATTAAGATGTTTGTCAACAATTTTTCTAAAAAAAATTATTTAATTATAAAAAAACATAAATAAAAAGGAAATTATTCATAATCATTAACGGTATGTCAAAAAATGTAGAAAAATTTAATCAAAAAAATGGTATCATAATAAAAATTTTTTTATATAAATAGTAGTAGGTATTTTTATAGGAGGGATATAATGTCCAGAATAGATGTAATAAAAGAGAATGGTCAATTTGAACAATTACTAAGAATTGCAAGTAGCAACTCTTTATTAAAAGATGAATATCTTATACCTGATACTCATCCAGATGTACAACAAATATTATTTATAGATGCTAATCCAACTATAGTTAGTAAGGAATTAGTAGGTGAAAAGTACTTAATAGAAGGAAGAGTAGATTATACAGTATTGTATCAAGCAAGAGAAGATGAAAATCTTATCAATTCTGTAAACTACTCACAAAAATTTACTAATTATTTGGACCTTACTGAAGGAGAACATAGAGTAGAATGTGAAGCAGAATGTAAAATAGAACATATCGACTCAAAAATAATGAATGAAAGAAAAATATCAGTAGAGAGTGTAATTAATGTAGACTGGGAGCTTTACAAAAGTACAGAGTTTGAATTTGTAAAGGACATTGAAGGTGCTGAAAAAGTTGAGGTATTAAAAAGAGTAGAATCTATAAATAAATTAACAGCAAATGAAAATGTTGAATTAACAGGCAAGTCTATGATAAGAGTTGGTATGGACAAGCCTCAAATAGGAAAAGTATTAAATTGTTCAACTAACATTCATAAAAAAGAGATAAAGGTATTAGATGGTAAGGTATATATAGCATGCTATTGCAAAATAAATGTTATCTATGCTGCTGCTGATAGCAATGCAGTTATATGTTTAAGTGATGATATGTATTTAGCTAAAGAAGAAGAAATAAATGGTGCAACAATAGAAATGATTCCAAGTGTAACATTTGAATTGGCTAATAAGGAGCTAACACTTGGAGAAGATGACTTAGGAGAGGTAAGAATAATAAATACAGATATTTCTGTAGGAGCTAATGTTAAGGTGTTCTCAGATGAAGAAATTGATGTTATAAGTGATGCTTATTCACCTAAAATATTAATGGACTTAAGAAAAGATCAATATGAGATTGCTGGGATGAAAGGAACACAATCAACTGAGGCTATAGTTAAGGAAGTATTAACTCCAAATGGTAGTCAACCAGTGCCAGAACAAGTTTTATACTCAACAGCTACACCTATAAGTGTTAACAGTAAAGTTGAGAATGATAAGGTTATATCAGATGGTATAGTGAAGGTGGATGTACTTTATAAGACAAATGATGAAGAAACACCAATTGCACATATGCAAGAAGAATTACCGTTTGTGGCAGCTATAGATATGCCTGGCGTTAAAGATGGAATGAAGTCATTAGTTAAAACAAATGTAGAAAATATTGATACATCAATAGAAAGTGGAAATATTGCAGTTAAGATTAACTTAGCAGTATTAGCAAAAACATTCTTTGAAACAACTAAAGAATTTATTTCAGATGTATTAGAAGTTGAAGGGGATATCCCTAAAAAGAATGCAAGTATAACTATTTATATAGTAGACAAAGGGGATAAGTTGTGGGATTTAGCAAAAAAATATAATACTACTATGGAAGAAATAAAAATGCTAAATTCAATAGAAGATGAAGAAGAAATGGAAGAAGGATGTAAGATACTAATTCCAGGAAGAGCAATATTTTAATATCTAGGATAATAAAAGCTATTACATATCAATGTAGTAGCTTTTATTTAATTGGATAAAATATGTATAAAATTAATAAACATTGGAAACAATAAATAATGCACGATTTGAGGTGATAAAATATGGAACAACTAACAGATGGAAATCTAATAATTATAGGCGGAGCTGAAGACAAAGAAGGGCGAAAAACTATTCTAAAACGTGCATGTGACCATATAAATAGAGAAAGTGATATTTTATTAGTTGCCACAATTGCAACGGAATATCCGAGCGAAGCAGCAAAAAAGTATAAAAAAGCCTTTTCGGAGTTAGATGTTAAAAATATAAAAATATTAAATATAGAAAAACGAGAGGATGCATATAGTGAGAATAATATAAATCTAATAAAAGAAGCAAGGTTAATATTTTTCACTGGTGGAGATCAACTTAGAATAACAAGTTTAATAGGGGGAACTCCTATATATGACGAATTGATAAAAACTTATAAAGATGGGAAATTCATAGTAGGTACATCAGCTGGTGCATCTGTAATGAGTGATACTATGATAATTGGTGGAGAAGATGAGGAGTCTCCTAAGAAGAGTACTTTAAGTATGTCTCCAGGGTTAGGTTTGATAAATAATGTGATAATTGACCAACATTTTGATCAAAGAGGAAGAATTGGAAGGTTGTTATCGGGAGTAGCACAAAATCCAGAAGTTTTAGGAATAGGAATTGATGAAAATACAGCAATTTTTGTTAACTCGGAGGGGATTGTTGAAGTTGTAGGAGAAGGTGTAGTTTATTTTATAGATGGAAGTCAAATAACATATACAAATGTATCAGAGCAACATACAGATGAGGTGCTATCAATGTATAATGTGAAATTACATGTTCTTAAAAATGGGAATAAGTTTTCACTTTTAAATAAGTCACCTTATGAGGAGGAAACAAAAAAAGATGAAAATATTAAAAGAAAGAATATATGAGGGAAGGAATATATATTCTCATAAAAAATGTGTAAGATTAGATGTAGACTTGGAAGGGTATTGTGAAACTCCAAGTAAAGATATAGATTATTTTAATTCTAATTTAGTTAGGATTTTACCAGAATTATATTCTCATAGATGTGGAATTGATGAAGAAGGTGGATTTGTAAAGAGATTAGAAGAAGGCACATATCTTGCTCATATTTGTGAGCATATTATAATTTGTATTCAAAACAAATTAGGAATAGAGGTTTGTTATGGAAAAGCTAGAGAAATAAAAGGTGATTTGTATTATATAATATTTGAATATGAATATAGGAACATAGCTAGTGAATGTGGAAGGCTTGCAGTTGATTTAATAAATGAATTAATAAAAGGAAATAAATTTGAAAGTTTTACAGAGAGATTTAATTTTTTAGAAGATATCTATAATAAAGAAGTTGTGGGTCCAAGTACTAAAGCAATTATTGATGCAGCTAAGGCGAAGGAATTGCCAATTATAAGATTAGGTGAAAGTGGATTTTATCAAATTGGATATGGAGTCCAAGGGAGAATATTTGAAGCAACAATAGGAGCTACTACGTCCTGTGTGGGTGCTGATATATCTTGTGATAAGTTACTTACTAAAGAAATATTATCAATTCAAAGTATTCCTGTTGCACATGGAGATAAGGTTTATAATATAATTAACTTACTGAGGCAAGCAGAAGAAATTGGTTATCCGGTTGTACTAAAACCACAGTATGGTAATAAAGGAAATGGAGTAGTAGTAAATATAAAAAATGAGAAAGATTTACTAAAAGCTTATAAGAATTTATTAAATGATTATAAAGACATAGTTATTGAAGAGTATGTAGAAGGTAATGATTATAGAGTTTGTGTAGTAGACTATAAAGTTGTTGCAGTATCATTAAGAGTACCTCCGTTTGTTGTAGGGGATGGAAAGTCATCAGTAAAAGATCTTATTGTGGATTTAAATAATAGTCCACTCAGAGGAATTGATCATGAGAAGCCATTAACAAAAATAAAGATTGATGAGACATTAATTGATTTAATAAAAAAAGATGGATATACAACATCATCAATATTAGAAAAAGATAAAAAGTTATATTTAAGAAAAAATGCTAATATTTCAACAGGTGGATATGCTATAGATTGTACTGAAATAATATGTAAGGAAAATATAGATATTTGCATTAGAGCAGCAAAAGCTATTGGGTTAGATATTTGTGGAATAGATATTTGTAGTAAGAATATTGGTATACCATTATATGAAGATGGAATTATAATGGAGGTGAATGCAGCTCCAGGTATAAGAATGCATGAGTATCCTACATACGGTGAAAATAGAAAAGTGGGCGAAAGTATTGTAAATATGTTATATAAAAATGATACTAAAAATATACCTATAGTATCAATCACTGGAACAAATGGGAAAACAACTACAACGAGAGTTATAGCACATGTGCTATCTAAGATGGGATATTCAGTTGGAATGACATCTACCGAAGGTATATACATAAATGGAGAATGTATTGATAAAGGTGATGATACGGGTTATAACAGTGCAAAAGCTGTACTACTGAACAAGGATGTTCAAATAGGTGTGTTAGAGACTGCTAGAGGTGGATTAATTAGAAATGGATTAGCGTATGATTTGGCTGATGTAGCTGTAATAACAAATATAACAGAGGATCATTTAGGGGTTGATGAAGTATATACAATGGAAGAACTAAGTAAGGTTAAAGCTTTAGTAGGAGAAGCGGTAAAAAGTGATGGAATTACTGTAATTAATGCTGATGATTTTTGGAGTAAAAGTATTATAAATAGAATTAATTCAAAAATAATTTATTTCTCAAAAAATAAAAATAATAAACTTATACAAAATAATATAAGTGATGGTTCTATATGTGTATACCAAGAGTATGGATTTATAAAAGTAAATAACAATGGTAAGGAATATAGAGTGATTGCAATTAATGATATTCCTATAACTTTAAATGGTCAATTAGAATTTAATATTGAAAATGTATTGGCTGCATGTGCTGCTCTAGTAGGTATTGGTATAGATTATTGTATGATATCTAAGGGGTTGCTATCATTTGAATTAAGTGATGATTGTAACCCTGGTAGGTTCAATATTTATGAAGTTTGTGGCAGAAGTATTATTTTGGATTATGGTCATAACATTGAGGGTTATAAAGCAGTATTAAATTCATTAGATAAAATGGATTGCAATAGAAAAATTGGAGTAATAGGTGTTCCAGGTGATAGAGGGGACGATGCTATTATTAGAATTGGTGAAATGTGTGGTTTAAGCTTTGACCAATTAATAATTAAAGAAGATAATGATTTGAGAGGAAGAAAGTCAGGGGAAGTGGCTAATTTACTAGTACAGGGTGTTAATAAAAATAATGCCAACTACACAATTGAGTATAATGAGGATAAGGCGTTTGGGTTAGCATTTGAAAATAGTTGTGAAGGGGATATTATAATTATTTTCTACGAAAACAGAGAGCCTTTAATAAGAAAAATTAATGAGATTATATTAAACGATAAAAGAATAGATAAGGTAAATTAATGTATGGAGAGTTTACTAAGATTTAATGCTTAGTAGACTTATTTTTTTCATAAATGGACATAAAACTGGTGCTATGATAAAATTATTTATAATAAATTTGAAAGAGGGTTAGCTTATGAAATGCAAGGCTTATGCAAAAATAAATATAGCACTAGACATAGTAGGGAAAAGAGAGGATGGATATCATTTATTAAGAATGATAATGCAGGCTATAGATATATATGATGAAGTAGAAGTTTTAAAAAGTAAGAGTGGAATTGAATTAAGTTGTAATAAACCCTATTTGCCTACTGATAGTAGAAATTTAGCGTATAGAGCAGCAGAAAAATTTATGGATAAATACAACATTAAAGATGGGATTAAGATACATATTAAAAAAAATATTCCTGTTGCAGCTGGTATGGCTGGAGGAAGTGCTGATTGTGCAGCAGTATTAAGGTTGATGAATAAAGTTTTTGAAGTAGGTGCAAGTGATGAGGAATTAATGGATTTAGGTTTAAGTTTAGGGGCTGATGTTCCTTACTGCATAAAAGGTGGTACAGCTTTATGTGAAGGTATAGGAGAACAAGTTACTATGTTAAAACCTTTTAAGGATAAAATATTAGTTGTAGTTAAACCGAATTTCGGAGTTTCTACAAGGGATGTGTATGGTGGATTTGATTTATCGAAGGTTATAAAACATCCAAAGGTAGAACAGTTAATATCAGCTATGGAAAGAGATGATTTATATTATGTATGTGATAACATGAGAAATTTATTAGAGAATGTTACACTTAGAAAGCATAATAAAATTATCAAAATAAAAAATGATATGAATAGATTAGGAGCAGTTAACTCAATGATGAGTGGCAGTGGGCCTACTGTTTTTGCATTTTTTGAGGATATGATGAAAGCGCAAAATTGCTTTGAAGAAATGAAAAAAGAATTTAAAGAAGTATTTATAACTAGGACTATATAAATTTAATATTTTATGTATAATAACCCAACTTGTGGACATAATTTAAGCTACAAGGGGGTTTTTATTATGAAAAAAATTAGTAAAGTTATTATATTTATGAGCATTATATCAACTATGTTTGTTGGGTGTACAAGCATAAAAAGTACAAATGGAGAAATGGTGGAGTATAATTACAATGAAGTTAAGGATGTTTTAATAAGATTTCATGTTTTAGCAAATAGTGATAGTAAAAGTGATCAAGATTTGAAATTGAAGGTAAGAGATGAGATTATTAATTATCTAACTCCGTTATTAAAAGATTCAAAGAGTATAGATAATTCTAGAAAAATAATTCAAGAAAATGATGATAAGATAAAAAAGATAGCTAAAGCTGTTATTGAGGAAAGTGGATATAAGTATGAGGTTAATAGTACATTAGCGAAAGAAAATTTTCCTGATAAAACATATGGTAATATATTATTACCTCAGGGTGAGTATGAAGCATATAGAGTAATTATAGGTGATGGGGAAGGTCAGAATTGGTGGTGTGTAATGTTCCCTCCATTATGTTTTGTAGATGTTACTAAAGGTCAGGTAGCATATGATGAAACTGAAAAGCAAATGGATAATTATATAGAGTCTGCAAATGAAGGTGTTGTATATAAGTCTAAAATTTGGGAAGTTATAAAAGAAATATTTTCTTAAATTAATAAATTGACTTGAATTAAAGTGAAAAGAAATTTAAACTATATTTTGTGATTAAATTTTAGGAGGAAAAAATTATGACTAGAGCACTAGCTATGATTTCAGGTGGGCTAGATAGCATACTTGCCGCAAAGTTAATTAAAGATCAAGGTATTGAAGTGATAGGAATATGTTTTAAATCATATTTCTTTAATGAAGAAAATGCAAAAAGAATGGTTAAACAGATAGATATTCCATTAGAGGTGGTTGATTTTTCAGAAGAGCACTTTGTTATGGTTAAAAATCCAAAGCATGGTTGGGGAAAAAATATAAACCCATGTATAGATTGTCATGCTATGATGATGAGACACTCAGGAGAATTACTTAAAAAGTTTCAAGCTGATTTTATAATTACTGGTGAGGTGTTAAATCAAAGGCCTATGTCTCAAAATAGACAAGCATTGAATATTGTTAAGAGAGAATCAGGTTTTTCGGATAAAATATTAAGACCGTTATGTGCATTAAATTTAGATGCAACTGAAATGGAAAATAAGGGTCTGGTAAATAGAGAAAAATTACTTGATATTTCAGGTAGGAGTAGAAAGAGGCAAATGGAGTTAGCTGATATATGGGGAATTACAGAATATCCATCTCCAGCAGGGGGATGTAAATTAACTGAGCCTAATTATGCAATAAGGTTAAAAGAGGTAATTGACAGAAAGGGAGATGCAACTCCTAAGGATATATCATTATTAAGATTTGGAAGACATCTAATTACTCCAAATGGTGTTAAAATAATTGTATCAAGAACAGGTGAAGAGGCAACAGCTATGAAGTCATTTATGAATGAAAATGATACTGTATTTTATGCCTCAAGTCATATGGGAGCTATGGTTATGATATCAGAGGAAAGTAATGATGAAGATAGAGTTTTAGCTTGTAGATTAGCAGCTAGGTATAGCAAGGCAAAGTCTGGAGAAAAAGCGGTTGTTAAATTTGGTAAATATAAAACACAATTTAATAATACTATGGAAGTTCTTCCTTTAGAAGATGAAGAGATATCAAAGTTATTAGTAAAATAATTAGAGGTGAAGTATGGAAAAAAAAGCAGTAATAAAAGTAATAAGTAATGCATCGATAGCTGAAGGTGATGATTTAATTGAAATAACAACACCGGGGATTTTTAGAGTATTAGAGGATTCTTTTGTCGTTGAATATGATGAAACTGAATTATCAGGTATGGAAGGAACTCATACTATAATAACTATTAATAATGGAAATGTATCATTAGAGAGAACTGGAAATGTAATTACTAAAATGAATTTTAATATTGAAGAGGATCATGTTTCTTTATACAATACTCCATATGGAATATTAGATATAGATATAAGTACTAAAGACTTACATATAGATATAGATGAAAATGGGGGAGAACTTTTCATTAATTATGATATGTGCATAGCAGATCAAACGGCGCTATCAACGTCTTTAAGAATGATAATAACAATAAAATAATTATGGATAACCTAAGTTGAAAAACTTGGGTTATTTATTTTTAAAAGTGGCAAAGATAATAAATAAGGAGTTGATTTAATGGAAGAAAAATACAAAATAATATTAAATATGATATTGAATTATTACAGTATAAACGATATAGAACATTTGAATAAAAATAAAGAGAGGTTATATATAGTATTATTACTGTTAAATAAGTATGGAGTATTAGAAAATAAAGAATATATGAAAGGATCTTTTATATGTAATTTAACTAATGTAAGGTTAAAACTTAAGAAAGCTGAGGAGAAACTATTAATAAACAGAGAGTTTAGAAAAAAATATTTTGAGTTAGAACAACTAATTAAAGAAATTATATGAATAAAATTTTAAAATACAAAAAACACTAGTATTTAAAAAAAATATGTGTTAGTATAGACTCTATATTATTTAAGCACAAATAGCCCGCTATAAAATGCGGGGTAATTTCTATTATAGTGATTTGTTGCCAAATTGTCAATATAAATAATAAAAAAAGTTTAAGTATTTGGAGGAGTTTATATGAAAACAAAATATGTATTTGTAACAGGTGGAGTAGTATCATCTCTAGGAAAAGGAATAACAGCGGCATCTTTAGGCAGATTATTAAAAAATAGAGGTTTAAAAGTATCTATACAGAAATTTGATCCATACTTAAATGTTGATCCTGGGACAATGAGTCCGTACCAACATGGGGAAGTTTTTGTAACTGATGATGGTGCTGAAACAGATTTAGATTTAGGGCATTACGAAAGATTTATAGATGAAAATTTAACTAAGAATTCTAATGTTACTACAGGGAAGATTTATTGGTCAGTTATATCTAAGGAGAGAAGAGGAGAATATTTAGGGGGCACGGTGCAAGTAATTCCACATATAACTAATGCAATCAAGGAAAAGGTTTATAGAGTTGGCAAAGAAAGCAATGTAGATGTTGTAATAACAGAAATTGGTGGAACAGTAGGTGATATAGAATCACAACCGTTCTTAGAATCTATAAGACAAATTAGATGCGAACAGGGAGCGGAAAATGTTTGCTTTATTCATGTAACATTGGTGCCTTTCCTAGGTAAAGCAGGAGAACTTAAAACAAAGCCTACTCAGCATTCTGTAAAAGAATTAAGAATGATAGGTATACAACCGGACATAATAGTGTGTAGGTCTGAAAAAGAGTTATCACAAGATATTAAAAATAAAATAGGACTATTTTGCAATATAGAGGGTAAAGCTGTAATTCAAAATCTAGATGCTGAGAATTTATATGAAGTACCGTTGTTATTACATGAAGAAGGATTAGATAACTTGGTGTGTGAGAAATTGCACTTGGGATGCAGGGATATAAACAATAAAGAATGGATACAAATGGTTGATAAAATTAAGAATCTTAATGAAGAAATAAACATAGCTTTAGTAGGAAAATATGTTGAATTACATGATGCATACATATCAGTAGTTGAGGCGTTAAATCATGGTGGACTAGCTAATGATGTTAAAATAAATATTAAATGGATTAATTCTGTTGATTTAGAAAATGGTAATATAGAAAAGATTTTTAAGGGCATTAATGGGGTCTTAGTACCAGGTGGATTTGGAGATAGAGGAATAGAGGGGAAAATTATTGCTATAAATTGGGCAAGAGAAAATAAAATACCATTCTTAGGAATTTGTTTGGGGATGCAATGTTCAGTTATAGAGTTTGCAAGGAGTGTTGTAGGACATACAGATGCTAATAGTTCAGAAATAGATGTGGAAACATTACATCCAGTGATAGATTTAATGCCAGATCAAAAGGATGTTGAAGAGCTTGGGGGAACAATGAGGTTAGGATTGTATCCATGCAGATTAACTAAAGGGAGTAAGGCATATGAAGTTTATGGAGAAGAGATAATCTATGAAAGACATAGACATAGATATGAGTTTAATAATGAATTTAGAAAAGAGATACTACAAAGTGGTATGGAGATAACGGGAACAAGCCCTGATGGAAGATTAGTTGAAATTGTAGAAATTAAGGATCATCCATGGTACGTAGCAGCACAGTTCCATCCAGAGTTAAAATCAAGACCTAATAATCCACATCCGTTATTTGTAGGCTTTATAAAAGCTAGTAAACAACAAAAAAATTAGATAAAATGTATATTTAAATAAGTTATTTTATCATAAAGAGAAACCTTTAGTTTGAAATTAAGGGTTTCTCAAATACAATTTAAAATAATTTAAAAAAAACTTGTAATTCATTTCTGATTGGAGGATAATAGTATTCAGAAGATTATTTACATATCTTTAATTAATTGCAAATAACTATTCTTAAGCATTTTCGCAGAATTTCACAATAAATTATAAAACTAAAAATGGAGGTGTAAGCTTGACTAAAGAAGCTTTACTAAGCATGACTTTAATAGCTTTAAAAGAGGAAGCTAAAAAAGTTGGTGTTAAAAATATATCAAAATTTAAAAAAAGTGAATTAATAGAAGAAATTTTAAAATTAGTACCAAACGAAGTTAAGAAAGATGGTGTGGTTTTAAGAGAAAGAATATCTCCTAAAAGAGAAGAAACTTCCAATGTTGAAGTGAGAAGGAATACTTTTGAGAGAAGAGAAGAAACAAGACAAGTAACAGACAATAGAGATGTTTCAGAAGGAAAAGCTGAGAAATTAAAGAGTATGATCAGCGAGTCAGAAACGGCATTAGGTATATTAGAAGTACAAGAACCTAACAATTTTGGATTCTTAAGATGTAAAAACTACTTAACAAGTCCTGATGATGTCTATGTATCACCATCTCAAATAAGAAGATTTAACCTTAGAACTGGTGACCAGGTTCAAGGTAGGGTAAGAGAATGTAAAGAGGGAGAAAAGTTTAAGGCATTATTATTTGTTGAAAAAGTAAATGGTGAAAATCCAGAGAGAGCTGTTGGAAGAAAGCCCTTTGAAAGTTTAACTCCAATTTATCCAAAGGAAAGAATTAAATTAGAGATAGATGGAGAGCGAGATTTAACAACAAGATTAATGGATGTTATATGTCCAATAGGAAAAGGTCAAAGAGGGATGATAGTTGCACCTCCAAAAGCAGGGAAAACGACATTATTAAAGAAGGTTGCTCAAAATATAACAAAAAATTATCCAGAAATTAAATTAATAGTATTATTAGTTGATGAAAGACCAGAAGAAGTTACAGACATGCAAAGATCAATAAATGGAGAGGTTATATACTCTACATTTGATGAAGAACCACAAAATCATACTAAAGTATGTCAAATGGTATTAGAAAGAGCTAAAAGAATGGTAGAACAACGCCAAGATGTTGTTATATTAATGGATAGTTTAACTAGATTATCAAGAGCTTATAATTTAACAGTTACACCGTCAGGAAGAACTTTATCAGGGGGACTTGATCCAGCATCGTTAATTATGCCTAAGAAATTCTTTGGTGCAGCTAGAAATGTTGAACAGGGTGGAAGTTTAACTATATTAGCTACGACTTTGGTTGAAACAGGATCTAGAATGGATGATATGATATTTGAGGAGTTTAAAGGAACTGGTAACATGGAAGTTCATTTAGATAGAAAGCTTCAAGAAAGAAGAATATTCCCAGCTATTGATGTTTACAAATCAGGGACAAGAAAAGAAGATTTATTGTTAAATGAAGAAGAACGAGATGTTGCTTACACTTTAAGAAAAGCAATGTATAAAGATGGATCAGCAGATATAGTAACTGAAAAGTTAATAAATATGATGAACAAGACTAAAAATAATGATGAGTTTTTAAAATTTTTTAAAAAAGCAGAAAATAATTCATAAAACATAAAAAAAGCTTATAACTATATAATTTAGTTTATAAGCTTTTTTGTTATTTCTACAATTTTATTAATATCATAAGTAGAAGATAAATTACTTAAATTATTTTTTATTATTTTAAGCCTATCTGGATTTTTTATTAAATCATCAATAATATTATTAAGAGATGATAAAGATTTTACATGTATAGCATAGTTATTATTACATAGAAAATCGGTATTTTCTTTTTCTTGTCCTGGAATAGCAAAAGGAATTATTATAGGTAAATTCTTAGCTATAGCCTCTGTTACAGTTAATCCTCCAGGTTTTGAAATAATTACATCTGAATTATCCATTAGGTTTGGAATATCAGTTGTGAACCCGAGTATATCTACATGTTTATTTTCAAAAGTAGAAAAGTTTTTACTTTCTAAAGATTCCTTAAGGGATTGATTATTACCGCATATAACTTTAATTGATAATGAGTTTGAGTTTAAAAGTAACTTGTCTAAAACTTTAGAAATTTTATCCAATCCCATACTTCCACCCATTAATAGAATATTGAAATTCTTAGAAGTCGAAGTTTTTGCACCTGACTCAAAGAATATATCTTTAATCGGAATTCCGTAAGGATATATTTTATTAGGGTTAATACCTTTATCTACTAAAGATTGTTTAGTAAACTCACTACCTGTAATGTATGCATCAATTAAAGGGCTTATATAAGTAAAATGTGCCTTGAAATCAGTTACTATTGAAATACAAGGTATTGATAATCCACGTTCTTTAAATCTGTGCAACATATTTATTCCTAAAGGATGGGTAGATATAATTATATCAGGTCGTTCTACTTCTATTAAATTATATAGCCTTTTTTCAGCGTTTTTAAAAGGGAACCTCAATAAGGAATTAATAAAAGAAAAATTAGTCAATTTATAAAAAACTCCATAACAATGAGGGAAAATAGAAGCTCCTAGTTCGTATCCCTTTACAACTGTTTTGTTTAAAACAACACTATTTATAGCTAAGAAATCTGATTTTATTGCCTTAAATCCTTCTAGTTCAAAAACGTTACATAAAGTTGTAGCAGCTTGATTATGCCCTTGACCTGTAGAAGTGGTAAGGATTAAAACTTTTTTCATAAAAACCCTCTCAATTTTAATATAAAATAATTGATAAATATTAAAATATAACCATATAAGTTAAACTCAAACTTACATGGTTATTTATTCTATAACTTAAGTTTATCACTAAATCCTAAAAAGTAAACATAGAACTTATAAGATTTATAACTTAGTATATGCAAAAGATATATAAAATATTTTAAAAAAAGAAAATGGGAAAGACTAAGTCTTTCCCTAAATTCCTACTTAAGATTAAATCTCTTGTTGAACTTATCGATTCTTCCACCAACATCGTTGATTTTTTGCTTACCAGTGAAGAATGGGTGGCATTTTGAACATATTTCAACTTTAAGTTCTTCTTTAACTGAACCAGTTTCGAAAGAGTTTCCACATGCACACTTAACCACAGCGTTGTGATGGTATTCTGGATGTATGCCTTTTCTCATTATTTTCACCTCTTTTTATTAAATATTTGAAGTTTATGTGACATAAACAACTATTTGAGTATATCATATTGGTATTATGTCGTCAATAAGAATAAGTGGCAAAAAAGTCTTTTTATAGGTATGCATAAATGCTATAATCAAAGGGATGAGATATAAGAAAAGGAGTATTACAAATGAGTAAGTTATATTTTAGATATGGTGCAATGAACTCAGGAAAATCAACACACTTAATGCAGGTTGCACACAACTATGAAGAACGAGGGATGAAGACGGTATTATTAAAGCCATCAACAGATAGAAAAGGTGGAGATATGCTTGTATCAAGGTTAGGAGTAACAAGAAAAGTTGATATAGTAGTATTTGAAGATGATAATGTGTTTAAAAAAATAGAAGAGTATATTAAAACAGAAACAATACACTGTATTTTAGTAGACGAAGTACAATTTATGAAAAAACATCAAATAGATAATTTGTTTGAAATAGCAGTTAAATTAGATATACCAGTAATATGTTACGGGTTAAGAACAGATTTTAAGATGGAAGGGTTTGAAGGAAGTCAAAGATTACTATTAATAGCACATTCCCTTGAAGAGATGAAGACTATATGTAAATGCGGGAACAAAGCCATAGTAAACGGAAGAAAAGTTAATGGTAAATATGTATTTGCAGGTGAACAGGTAGCTATTGATAATATGGATCAAGTTACTTATGAATCTCTTTGTGGAAAGTGTTTTTATAAATACTCAGAAAGCAATGAATAGAAAAGAGTGTGAAGTATGAAAAAATGTGATGTTGGGGGTCAAGCACTTATAGAAGGTGTAATGATGAGGGGCTCTAAGGGTTTAGCATCAGCAGTTAGAACACAGGATGGGACTATAGAAATAAAAGTTGATAGGGTAGTTCCAATTACAAAAAGAAAAAAGATTTTAAATATACCATTTTTAAGAGGGATTTTTGTGCTAGTAGATTCACTGATAGTAGGAATGAAAGCATTAAATTATTCAGCAGAATTTTTTGAAGATACTGAGCCATCAAAGTTTGAGGATTGGCTTAGGGGCAAGTTTGGAGATAAATCAAACGATGTAATAATGGGGATAGCATTAACATTTTCAATGATTTTAGCTGTTGGGTTATTTTTTGGAATTCCTACTTTAATAGCATCTTTGTTTAGTAAGTTTGGATTATCAAATATATCATTAAACTTAATAGAAGCAGTTATAAGAGTACTGATGTTAGTTTGCTATATATACGGGATAAGTATGTTAGAAGATATCTATAGAACTTTTCAATATCATGGAGCAGAACATAAGACTATATTTTGTTATGAAAATGAGGAAGAGTTAACAGTAGAAAATGTTAAGAAGCATTCTAGATTTCATCCAAGATGTGGAACAAATTTTTTGTTTTTAATAATGTTTATAAGTATTATAGTGTTTTCATTTACAGGATGGGGAAGTTTTGGTGAGAGACTTGTAATGAGGATTTTACTTTTACCTGTGGTATCAGGAATTACTTATGAGGTTATAAAATGGCTAGGTAAAACTGATAATAAGCTTGCAAGAATAATTTCTTATCCAGGAATGAAGCTTCAAGAATTAACAACTAAAGAACCGGATGAGGAGCAGATAGAAGTGGCAATAGAAGCGTTAATGGCAGCAGAAGGTATAGAAAGAAGTATTGGAGAATTATTAAATCTTGGAACTGAAAAGTTATCAAAAGTACAAATTGATACAGCAAGGTTAGATGCTACTTTATTATTGTGTAAAGCAATAAATAAAGATAAGTTACATTTAATGATTAATAAAGATGAAAAGGTCAATACTATAAATAGAAAAGAGTATGAAAAGCTTGTTGAAGAAAGAGCAACAAGAAAGCCAATGGGATATATTTTAGGTGAAGTTGAGTTTTATGGGAAAGATTTCGAAGTTAAAGAAGGGGTATTAATTCCTAGAGGGGATACCGAAATTCTTGTAGAAGAAGTTCTTAAGCATATAAAACAAGATGATAATTTTAAAATATGTGATTTATGTTCAGGTAGTGGAGCTGTTGGTATTACATTAGCATCACAAAGGGAGAATATTAATGTTGATTTAATAGATTTGTACCCAATACCGGAGGAAGTTTCTAAAAATAATATAATAAAAAATAATTTAAGTGATAGAGTTAATTTTATTAAGAGTGATTTATTATCAGAAGTGATTAATAAAGAAGAAAAATATGATATTATAGTATCAAATCCACCTTATATAAGGGATGAGGTTATAACAACACTTATGGAGGATGTAAAAGACTTCGAGCCAGTAACTGCCTTATCTGGAGGTGGTGATGGACTTATATTTTATAGAAGAATAGTTGAAGAGAGTAAAAGTGTTTTACTAGATAAAGGTGTGCTTGCATTTGAAATAGGTCATGATCAAGGTGAGGATGTAAGTAACTTAATGAAGGATAATGGTTTTGGTAATGTAAACATTGTAAAAGACCTTGCAGGATTAGATAGAGTTGTTATAGGTATTATAAATCCTTGATTTAAATAATTTTATTATGTTATAATGTAAAAATGTAAAAAAAATGTACGGAGTGAAGATAATATGTTATTAGATAAATTAGCATTCATAGAAAATAAATACGATGAATTATCAGTTAAAATAAGTGATCCATCAATAATGGCAAATCAAAGTGAATGGAGAAGGCTTTGTAAAGAGCATGCTGACCTTGAAATTATAGTTACAGCATACAAGGAATACAAAAAGGTAGTAGAAGATTTAGCTGCAAATAAAGAAATGCTTCAAGAAGAATCAGATAAAGAAATGAGAGAAATGCTTCAAGAAGAAATTTCTGAGTTATCAAAAAGAGATGAGCAATTAGAAAAAGAAATACAAATATTATTATTACCAAAAGACCCTAATGATGATAAAAACGTATTTGTTGAAATAAGAGGTGGAGCAGGTGGAGATGAAGCAGCTTTATTTGCATCAGTTTTATTTAGACTTTATACAAGATATGCAGAAAATCAAAGATGGTCTGTTGAGCTAATGAGTTCAAATGAAACAGATATCGGAGGTTTCAAAGAAGTTGTATTCATGATTAAAGGAAGTGGAGCATACTCAAAACTTAAGTATGAAAGTGGAGTTCATAGAGTTCAAAGAGTTCCAGATACAGAATCAAGTGGTAGAATCCATACGTCAACAGCTACAGTTGCAGTTTTACCAGAAGTTGATGATGTAGAAATAGAAATACATGAAAAAGACTTAAGAATTGACGTTTATAGATCATCAGGTAATGGTGGTCAGTGCGTTAATACAACAGATTCAGCTGTTAGAATAACTCATATTCCATCAGGTGTGGTTGTTGCATGTCAAGATGAAAAGTCACAGCTTAAGAATAAAGAAAAAGCTATGAAAGTATTAAGATCAAGACTTTATGAAGCAGCAGAGGCTGAAAGATCAGCTGGAATAGCTGAAGATAGAAAGAGTCAAGTTGGTACAGGGGATAGAAGTGAAAGAATAAGAACTTACAACTATCCACAAGGTAGAGTTACAGATCATAGAATAGGATTAACTCTTTATAAGTTAGAGCAATTTACAAATGGTGATCTTGATGAAATGATAAATGCATTAATAACAGCTGATCAAGCAGAGAAAATGCAAAAGATGGGAAATACTGATATATAATATACTAAAAAGCCTTGCATATATATGTAGGGCTTTTGAAGTAAGATAGAGGATGTTTATGGATATACATAAAGCGTTAAAATGGGAAAAGAAACTTCTCAAGAGGTTTTATTTATTAATGATTATAATAAGCATTGTGTTACCTATTGCTATGATGCTTGCAGGGGTAAATAAACTCTTTTATGTATCATACTTAATGGTAATAGAATTCTTAATAGTAATAGCAATACTAGTTAAATATAACTACCACTACTTAGACTACTCTTGTAATAATAATAAATTAAGAGTTAAGAGTGGAATGTTTGGTAGAAACTATCTTATACTTTGTGATAGGGTATCATTAGTACATACTGAAAAAATAGAAGATGAAATGGAAATAGTAATTATATCCAATGTAAATTTGAGGAATAAAAAAGCACGTTTAGTAAATAAGGCATTATTGAAAAAATATCCATCATTGACAATGGAATATATGGCACAAAAAGACTTTGAGCCTGAAAAACTCTTCTACTTTCAGATAATAAAAAAAGGTGGCTTGAAAAAGTATGAATTATTAGATACAATTTATAAAAATTGTGTTAAAGCGACATACACAGAAGAAGCCATACAAAATATAAAAATTTCTAGGGGTCAAACCTTAGTATAAAGGAGAGAGAAGCTTGGAAACTAAAGTTTTTATAATTAATAGCCATGAAGAAGTAGAATACATACAACAAGCGGCTAATATTATTAAAGAAGGGGGAGTTGTTGCATTCCCAACAGAAACAGTATATGGATTAGGAGCAAATGCTTTAAATGAAGATGCTGTTTTAAAAATATTTAAAGCTAAGGGAAGACCACAAGACAATCCCTTAATTGTACACGTTTGTGATAAAAATATAGAAAACTTAGTTGAAGAGATTCCAGAAGTAGCTAATAAACTAATTGAAAAGTTTTGGCCAGGTCCCTTAACTATAATAATGAAAAAGAAATCACTTATACCAAATATGACAAGTGCAAATTTAGATAGTATAGGATTAAGAATGCCATCGAATAAAATAGCATTAAAATTAATTGAGTTATCAAAGCTTCCAATTGCAGCTCCTTCAGCTAATATTAGCGGAAGACCAAGTCCTACAGATATTCATAGATGCGTAGAAGATTTAAGTGGAAGAGTAGAGTGTATAATTGGAGGAGTGAACAGTGATGTAGGATTAGAATCTACAATTGTTGATTGTACGGTTTATCCTCCTATAGTTTTGAGACCAGGTGGAATAACATTAGAAATGTTAAAAGAAGTTGATGAACAAGTATATATTGATAAAGGGTTAATGAGTAAGCCGACTGAAAATTTTAGACCAAAAGCACCAGGGATGAAGTATAGACATTACGCACCAAATGCAAAGTTAAAGATAATATGTGGTGATGATAAAAAAACTATTGAAAAAATCAATGAAATGGTACACAATTATATAGATAATGGAATGAAGGTTGGAATTATGACGATCTTAGAGCATAAAGATAAATACCCTTTAGGTGAAAAAGTGATTCTTGGTAGTAAGAATGAATTAAATGAAATAGGAAAAAATCTATTTGAATCATTAAGAAAGTTTGATGATATGAAGGTTGATATTATATTAGCAGAGGGGTTTGAAGAAAAGGGTGTTGGAATAGCTATAATGAATAGGTTAAAGAAAGCTGCTGGTTATGATATTATAAACATTTAATTTGGGAGGAGAGAAAATGAATATTCTCTTTGTATGCACAGGTAATACGTGCAGAAGTATTATGGCAGAATACTTATTTAATAATATTAATGAAAATTTAGGGCTAACTTGTAGTTCAGCAGGAATTTCAATAGTTAAAGGCAGTGTTACAACATGTAATTCAGTGAAGATTATTGAAAGGGAATTTAACACAAATATAAAAAATAGGCCTGCAATTCAATTAAAGGAAGATCAGTTAGTTAAAGCTGATTTAGTTTTAACAATGACTGAGTATGGGAAAGAATATATTAAAGAATATTTCTCTAAGTATAATAATAAGGTTTTTACATTGGGGGAATATGTAGGTGAAAAAAATGATATTACAGACCCATATGGAAGTTCATTAGCTGTATATGAAAAGACATATAAGGAAATAAAAGACTTAATTAATAAATTATTAAACATGGTTGAAAAGAGAGAAAGTGTTTAGCTAAATTCTTTTTTTAATAAATAGATAAATTATAGGAGGGTACATTATGAAAATTGCATTAGGTGCTGATCATGGTGGATATTTACTTAAAAATGAAATAGGAAAGTATCTAAAAGAACAAGGATATGAAATCGTTGATTTTGGGACAAATTCTGAGGGAAGTTGTGATTATGCAGATTTTTCACTTAAGGTTGCAGAAAGCGTAGTTTCAAAAGAATGTAGATTTGGTATATTAGTTTGTGGAACAGGTATAGGAATAAGTATAGCTGCAAATAAAGTTCCAGGAATTAGAGCAGCTTTATGTTCAGATACTTTTAGTGCACATGCAACAAGAGAACATAATGATGCCAACATATTAGCTCTAGGTGCAAGAGTTGTTGGATCAGGTCTTGCTATAGATATAGTTAAAGCCTTTTTAAATGCAGAATTTGAAGGGGATAGACACATTAAGAGAATAGAAAAAATAACTGCTATTGAGCAAAAATATAATAAGTAATTTCTTTTGGAGGTTTTGAAAATGAGTAGAGTAATAGAAATTAATCATCCACTAATACTACATAAGTTAGCATTTATAAGAAGTAAGGAAACTGGTTCAAAGGACTTTAGAGAACTAGTAGAAGAAGTATCAATGCTTTTAGCTTATGAAGTTACTAGAGAACTTAGTATGGAAGAGGTTGAAATTGAAACACCTATTTGTAAAACTAAGTGTAAAATGTTATCTGGTAAGAAGATGGCTATAGTTCCAATTTTAAGAGCAGGATTAGGAATGGTTGACGGAATGTTAAAGTTAATACCAGCAGCTAAGGTTGGACATATAGGTCTATACAGAGATGAAGAAACATTAAAGCCAGTAGAATATTTCTGTAAATTACCACAAGACATAGCGGAAAGAGATGTAATAGTTGTAGATCCAATGTTAGCTACAGGTGGATCAGCAGCAGATGCGATTACTCTTCTAAAGCAAAAGGGAGCAAGAAATTTAAAATTAGTTTGCTTAATATCTTCACCAGAAGGAATTAAAGCTGTTAAGGATGCACATCCTGAAGTTGATGTTTTTGTAGCGTCAATAGATGAAAAGCTAAATGAAAAAGGATATATAGTTCCAGGTCTTGGAGATGCAGGGGATAGACTTTTTGGAACAAAATAATTAATTATATGAGAGGGGTTGATTACCCCTCTCATTTGTATGTAATACACATAATTAGTATATGAAGTTGGAATAATAATTTACTGATTAATAAAATGTTAAGAAAATGTTTTGTTTACATAAATATGTCATTAATATATAATTTAAGTATTAATTTAATTTTCGAATGGAGAAAGAATAATGGAAAGAAGAGATAAGGTAAATTATTATTTAGATATTGCAGAGACGGTATTAGGTAGGGGGACTTGTCTTAGAAGAAATTATGGATCCATAATTGTAAAAAATGATGAGATTATTTCAACAGGATATACAGGAGCACCAAGGGGACGAAAGAACTGTATAGATTTAAATACTTGTATGAGAGAACAATTGAATGTACCAAGAGGAACTAGGTATGAAATTTGTAGGAGTGTTCATTCTGAAGCTAATGCAATAATAAGTGCATCTAGAAGAGATATGTTAGGTGCAACATTATATTTAGTGGGTAAGGATGCTAAGAGTGGAGCTTATGTTGAAAATGCAAATTCATGTTCAATGTGTAAAAGAATGATAATTAATTCGGGAATTAATGAAGTTATAATAAGGGATAATAAAGAGGAATTTAGGGTTATTAATGTAGATGATTGGATAAATGTAGATGACTCATTACAACTACAAAAAGAAATAGGTTATTAATATTTAGGAGGAATCTTAGTTGAAAAAGATTATAACAATATTTGGAACAAGACCAGAAGCGATAAAAATGGCGCCATTAGTAAAAGAATTAGAAAAAAGAGAAGGTATAGAATCAAAGGTGTGTGTTACAGCACAGCATAGAGAAATGTTAGACCAGGTATTAAATCACTTTGAAATAGAGCCAGATTTTGATTTAAATATAATGAAAAGTAAACAAACATTAACAGGTATAACAAACAAAGTTTTAGAAGGTCTAGAAGAAATATTTATAAAAGAAAAACCAGATATGATACTAGTTCATGGAGATACAACAACTACATTTGGGGGAGCGTTGGCAGCGTTTTATCAACAAATAAGAGTTGGTCATGTTGAAGCTGGATTAAGAACTTTTGATAAATATTTTCCGTTTCCAGAAGAAATGAATAGAAAATTAACAGGTTCACTAGCAGATTTACACTTTGCACCTACTAAAGGATCAAAGGCCAATTTACTAAGAGAAGGTGTAAATGAAAAAGACATATATATAACAGGTAATACTGTAATTGATGCAATGGCGCATACAGTAAAGGAAGATTATACTTTTGAGAATGAAGTTTTAAATAAAATTGATTTTGAAAATAAAAAGGTTATAATGATAACAGCTCATAGAAGAGAAAACTGGGGAGAAGGAATACAAAATATCTGTACATCATTAAATAGAATAGTTGAAGAAAATAAAGATGTAGAGCTAGTATACCTAGTACACTTAAATCCAGTTGTTAAAGATGTGGTAGATAAGGAACTAGGAAATAAAGAGAGAATTCATTTATTACCACCCTTAGATACACATGAAACACATAATCTTATGAATAAAGCTTATATGGTAATGACAGATTCAGGAGGACTACAAGAAGAAGCACCTCAATTAGGTAAGCCTGTATTAGTTCTTAGAGATGTAACAGAAAGACCGGAAGCGGTAGAGTATGGAACGGTAAAGCTTGTAGGAACAGAAGTTGATACAGTTGTAAATGAAGCTAATATATTGATAAGAGATAAAGATGCCTACGGTAAAATGAGTAAAGCAGTAAACCCTTACGGAGATGGAATAGCATCACAAAGAATAGCAGATGCGATAGAACTGTACTTTGGGTTGAGTAATAAAAAAGTAGAAGAGTTTATAAGATAAATAATTAAGGTGATTATAGGTTAAGTACTTATAATCACCTTTTCTTATTATATAAAATTGTTTAATATTTAACAATTGACTTGATAAAAAAGGTAAAAATGGTTATAATCTAAATATATGTTAATGATTTAACAATAATAATATAAAAGGAAGTTTTGGGAGGTTAAGTTAATGAGAGAAGTAGTAATTGTAAGTGCTGTAAGAACTGCAATAGGTTCTTTTGGCGGAAGTTTAAAGGATGTATCAGCAGCAGATTTAGGAGCAACAGTAATAAAAGAAGCTGTAAATAGAGCTGGAATAAAAGGTGAATTAGTAGATGAAGTTTTAATGGGAAATGTTATTTCAGCAGGATTAGGTCAAAACATAGCAAGACAAGCGGCTGTTAAAGCAGGGTTACCGGTAGAAGTATCTGCAATGACATTAAACAAAGTATGTGGATCAGGATTAAGAGCTGTAAGTTTAGCAGCACAATTAATAAAAGCAGGAGATGCAGACTGCGTAATAGCTGGTGGTATGGAAAATATGTCACAAGCACCATATGTACTTAAATCATCAAGATGGGGACAAAGAATGGGAGATGGAAAGATGGTTGATGCTATGATAAATGATGCATTAACAGATGCTTTTAACAACTACCATATGGGAATTACAGCAGAGAACATAGCAGAACAATGGGGATTAACTAGAGAAGAACAAGATAATTTTGCAGCAGCATCACAACAAAAAGCTGAAGCAGCAATCAAAGAAGGAAGATTTAAGGATGAAATAGTTCCTGTAATAATTCCACAAAGAAAAGGAGAGCCAAAGGTATTTGATACAGATGAGTTCCCAAGATTTGGAGCTACAGCAGAAGCTTTAGGAAAGTTAAAACCAGCATTCAAGAGAGATGGTGGAACTGTAACAGCAGGAAATGCATCAGGAATTAATGATGGAGCAGCAGCATTCGTTGTAATGAGCGCTGAAAAAGCTGAAGAGTTAGGAATTAAGCCTTTAGCAAAAATATTATCATATGGTTCAAAAGGATTAGATCCATCAATAATGGGTTATGGACCATTCCATGCAACAAAGAAAGCATTAGAAAAAGCAAATATTGCAGTGGAAGATTTAGATTTAATAGAATCAAATGAAGCTTTTGCAGCACAAAGTTTAGCAGTGGCAAAAGATTTAAACTTTGATATGAGCAAAGTTAATGTAAATGGAGGAGCAATTGCATTAGGGCACCCAGTTGGAGCATCAGGAGCAAGAATCCTTTGTACATTACTTCATGAAATGGAAAAAAGAGATGCTAAGAAAGGTCTAGCTACTTTATGTATAGGTGGTGGACTTGGAACAGCTTTAATAATTGAAAGAGTATAGGATCACAAGGGTACGAATTTAATTCGTACCCTTATATACTTGTAAGGTATATAGAATACAATACTATATGCAATATTTTTATATAACCTTTTCATCAAAAATAGTTTTTTTAAAAAAAACTTTTTAAAAGCATTAATTTACGGTGTTTAAATTAATTAAATATTAAAAAAAATGAAATATTATAAAAAAATATTTCAAACTAAATAAATTCAAAAAAATAAATAATATGTAAAATGAAAAAAAATTTGCAAAAATTTTATAATTAATTAAGAAAATTAAATTTAAATTACAAAAAATAGAAATGAAAATGTTACCATAAATAAAAAGTTAAAGTTAAAATTAACAGAAAATTCTAAAGAAAGAATAAGTTGTTTACACTATATTTACATAAAGAGAAAACAAGAAGTTAATGGACAAAAGGTGAGATAATATAATACTTTATTCGTAAAATTGGATTATTTGGGTAAAAAACATGTAAAATCGCTAAATATAAAGTTTTCTATTAATTAATTATAGAAGTATAATAACAACATTAACGTGATGAAAGGAATGAGTAAAGTAATGAATGAACTTGATGAAAAAATCATAAACTATGATTTGAAGATGGGATTATTTATTGCTGTATTCATTGGCATTGTCCTATCATTTAAATTAGCTTTAATTTTTATGTTAGGATTAATTATATCCATAATAAATTTAATTACAACTAAATTTATAATAATAAAATGGACAAATAAATTGATAATAATTTTATCCACTTTGCTTAGAATAATGTTAGTTGTAATGATAAGTATCCCTTTCATTTATGAAATGGGAACAATACTAGCATATTTACTTGGATATTCATCACACTTTATATTTTTAATGATTTATTGTTTAAGAAACAATTAAAGAGAGGAAGTGATTAGGGTGGTAGAAGACATTGTGCTATATTCGTTTAATCTATTTGGATTTGAAGTTTTAATAACAAGGGATATAGTAGTGCAATGGGTGGTTATATTAGCATTAGGAATTATCTCGTATTTTATTACTAGAAATTTAAAAAGAGTGCCAAATAAAAGGCAAGCTGCAATTGAGTATGTATATACTTCAATAAAAAATCTAGTGATAACAAATATGGGAGAAGAGTATTTAAGCTATATACCATATGTAGGTAGCTTAATGATTTACCTTACTGTTCTAAATTTATTAGGATTAGTTGGTGTTATACCGCCTACACAAAACTTAAACGTAACTATAGCATTGGCATTGAGTTCATTTATTGTAATTCAATATACAGCTATAAGAAGGAATGGTCCATTAGGATATGCCAAAGGATTTGGAGAGCCATATTTAGCAATGATTCCATTGAATATTATGGAAAGAGTAATATTACCAGTATCTCTTGCCCTAAGACTTTTTGGAAATATGCTTGCAGCAACAATATTATTAGAGTTGCTATATGAAGCATTAGGAGGAATTGGTCCAATAGCTCAATTAGGCTTACCAATTATAGCGCATGGATATTTTGATATATTCGATGGAACTATTCAAATGTTAGTATTCACTATGCTCACAATGATTAATATCAAATTAACAGCAGAGCATCATTAAAAAGTTATATAATTTAAGGAGGAATTTACAATGGATTTATCAGTATTAGCAGCAGCAATTGCTGTATTAGCAGGTTTAGGTGCAGGAATAGGAATAGGGATAGCTACAGGAAAGGCTACAGAAGCTATTGCTAGACAACCAGAAGCAGCAGGTAAAATTCAAAGTGTGCTTATTATAGGTGGTGGGCTTGCAGAAGCAACAGCTATATATGGATTAATAGTAGCAATAATAATTTTATTTGTTAAGTAATTAATTTATTAATAGAGTTAATTAGTTGACTCCGAAGGGAGGATTAAGATAATAATGGAGATACATGCATCTACTATTATCATGACCTTAATTAACTTTGGTATTTTAGTGTTAATTCTAAAGTATTTTTTATGGGATAAGATCCAATTTGCATTAGATGAAAGACAAAATTATATCGAAGATCAATTAGCTAAGGCCGATGATGAACTTGAAAGAGCAAGAATGTATTTATTAGAAAATGAAAGAATTTTAAAGTCAGCAAGAGAAGAAGGTAAAAAAATTACTGAAAAGCAGAAAAATAAAGCTGATAAAATATATAAAGAAATACTTGAGGAAGCAAATAAGGAAGCAAATATAATTCAAGAAAGAACTAGACTTGAAATATCAAGAGAAAAAGAAAAAGCTCAGTATGAATTAAAGAAAGAAGCTGTAGAATTGGCAATTAATCTTTCATATAAGGCACTTGAGGATAATATAACAGATGATAATCAAAGACAGTTAATTAGTGATTTTATTACTAAGGTAGGTAATTAACTATGTATGAATATTTAGATAGGCGATATGCTCTTGCATTATATCAAGTTGGCCAAAGCAAAGGAAAGGTAGAAGAATATCTACAAGACCTAAAGGAAATTTGTGATTTAATTTATAATAACACAGAGTTCTATGAAGTAATTAAGCACCCTCAAATTAGTACAAGGAAGAAGAAAAAGACCTTTATCAATATTTTCAAAGGAAAAATTGACGAGGAACTATTATCTTTTTTATTAATATTAATAGAAAAAGACAGAATTCTTTATATAAGAGAAAAGTATGATCAAATGGTTAAAATCCATTTAGAAAACCAAAATAAATTAAAGGTTTTGGTTAAATCAGCTGTCCCTCTTAAAGATGAAGAGTTAAAAGTATTAAGAGAAAAATTAGAAAATAAATACAATAAAACATTGATTATAGAAACTGAGATAGATAAATCCCTATTAGGGGGAGTGTTTATAAGAGTTGGAAATGATGTTATAGATGGAACTATAAAGTCAAAGCTTGAAGAAATGAAAAGCTTAATGTTAAAGAGAGAATAGAGGTGAGACTATGAATATAAAACCAGAAGAAATTACTTCTATAATTAAGAAGGAAATTGAAAAGTATGAAAAACAAATTAAAACAGTAGATTCTGGTACTATAATTCAAGTTGGAGATGGTATAGCAAGAGTTTATGGATTAGATGAATGTATGGAAGGAGAACTATTAGAGTTCCCAAACAATGTTTATGGAATGGCATTAAACTTAGAGCAAGATAATGTAGGTTGCGTTCTTTTAGGATCAGAAGAAGGAATAAAAGAAGGTGACATAGTTAAGAGAACTGATAAAATAGTTGAGGTTCCAGTTGGATATGAAATGGTTGGAAGAGTAGTAAATTCATTAGGTATGCCAATTGATGGTAAAGGTCCTATAAAGACTAGTCAAACAAGACCAATGGAAATACCAGCACCAAGTATTATTGATAGATCTTCAGTAAATGAACCACTTCAAACAGGAATCAAGGCAATAGACTCTATGATTCCAATAGGAAAGGGTCAAAGAGAGCTTATAATAGGTGATAGACAAACGGGTAAAACTGCCTTAGCAATTGATGCAATATTAAATCAAAAAGGAAAAGATGTAACCTGTATATATGTTGCAATAGGTCAAAAGCAATCTACAGTAGCTCACATTGTTAATACCCTAACTGAAATGGGAGCAATGGATTATTCAATAGTAGTAAGTGCATCAGCATCAGAAAGTGCTCCACTTCAATATTTAGCACCATATGCAGGATGTAGTATTGGAGAGTTCTTTATGCATGAAGGGAAAGATGTTTTAATAATCTATGATGATTTATCAAAGCATGCAGTTGCATATAGAACAATGTCACTATTACTTAGAAGACCACCAGGAAGAGAAGCTTACCCAGGAGATGTATTTTATATTCACTCAAGACTTCTTGAAAGAGCTGCAAAGCTTTCACAAGAAAATGGAAGCGGATCATTAACAGCCCTTCCTATAATAGAAACATTAGCAGGGGATGTAACGGCATATATACCAACTAACGTAATATCAATTACAGATGGACAAATATTCCTAGAATCGGATCTATTCCACTCAGGACAAAGACCAGCAGTTAATGCGGGAATTTCTGTATCAAGAGTTGGTGGAAATGCTCAAACTAAAGCTATGAAACAAGTATCGGGTACATTAAGACTTGAATTAGCACAATACAGAGAACTTGCAGCATTTGCTCAATTTGGATCAGATCTAGATAAAGATGCAAAGAAAAGATTAGAAAAAGGTAAGAGATTGGTTGAAGTGTTAAAGCAAGAACAATATAAACCAATGCCAGTAGAAAATCAAATAATGATTTTATATGCAGCAGTTAATGATTTCTTATCAGATATAAAGGTAACAGATATAAAGAAATTCGAAAGAGAATTTTTAGAATATATGGATACTTATCATAGAGAAGTTCCAAGGATTATTGCATCAGAAAAAGTATTAAATGATGAAATTAAGAAAAACTTACAAGAATCTATAGTAGAATTTAAGAAGATATTTTTAAAAGAAGCATAGCCTAAATTAGGCTATGATTTCTTTAGGAGGTGGGAATATGGGTGCAGCAGGACTGATACAAATTAAAAGAAGAATAAAGTCAGTACAAAGTACCAAAAAGATAACAAATGCCATGGGGCTTGTTGCCACTTCTAAGCTTAGAAAATGCAGAAAAGAGTTATCTATCAACAACAATTATGCTACTGAGACAGAACAAATTGTTAAAGAGATGATGGTAGTAGCCTCAGAGAAGTCTGAAAGTATTTTTATTAAAGGAAATAATAGCAATAATAAGCTTTATATAGTTGTGACTTCTGATTCTGGGCTTTGCGGAGGGTATAATGGTAATATAGTGTCATATTTAAGTGATGCTGTGCATGATAATATTAATAATGCGAAAATAATTACTGTAGGAAGCAAGGGGATTACTCATACAAAAAGATTCAAGTTGGAAACAGTAGCAGAGTATATTGATATTCCAGATGTACCAACAGTAAAGGAAATTAAGAAGGTGTTATTAAAGGCACTAAGTTTATACAAACAAGAAGAAGTTGGAGAAATAAATGTTGTTTATACAGAGTTCTTCTCGCCAGTAAAACAGGTGCCTAGAATAGAGAAGTTATTACCGATCAGTGATGATTGTATAGAGACTTCAGAGCCAATAATAGAACCAAATGTAGAATTGGTATTTAATAACGCTGTTGAGTGTTATTTAAAAGGAAAATTAAGAAATGCTATTTTAAGTGCGAAGTGTAGTGAACAAAGTTCGAGAATGACTGCTATGGATGGAGCTACTCAAAATGCAAATGATATTTTATCAGCATTAAATCTTAAGTATAATCGTATAAGACAAAGTATGATAACTCAAGAGATATCAGAAATAGTAGGTGGAGCAGAAGCGCAAAAATAGTAAGGAGGTAATTATATGTCTGAGAATATAGGAAAAGTAGTTCAAGTAATTGGACCCGTTGTTGATATAAAATTTAACTCAGAATGTCTCCCAAACTTATATAATAGTATTCATATAAAAGCAGGAGAGCATACAATTGTTGCAGAAGTAGAACAACATATCGGAGATGATATAGTTAGAACTATAGCTATGGAAGCAACAGAAGGTTTAAGAAGAGGAATGCAAGCTATAGATACTGGAAGTCCGATTAAAGTTCCAGTTGGTGAGAAAGTATTAGGAAGATTATTTAATGTTTTAGGAAAACCTATGGATAGAAAAGGTGATCTAGACATTGAAGAAGAGTATACAATTCATAGACCAGCACCAACATTTAAGGAACAATCAGTTGAACCACAAATGTTTGAAACTGGAATAAAGGTAATAGACCTTTTAGCTCCATATCAAAAAGGTGGTAAGATAGGTTTATTTGGTGGTGCAGGGGTTGGTAAGACTGTTTTAATACAAGAGCTTATTAATAATATTGCAAAAGAACATGGGGGTCTTTCTGTATTTACAGGGGTAGGAGAGAGATCTAGAGAAGGAAATGATTTATATCATGAAATGATGGATTCAGGGGTTATTAATAAAACAGCTCTAGTGTTTGGTCAAATGAATGAACCACCAGGAGCAAGAATGAGAGTTGCTCTTACTGGATTAACAATGGCAGAATATTTTAGAGATAAGGGTCAAGACGTTTTATTATTCATAGACAATATATTTAGATTTACACAAGCGGGTTCAGAGGTGTCAGCGTTACTTGGAAGAATACCATCAGCAGTTGGATACCAACCAACACTTGCAACAGAAATGGGAGCGCTTCAAGAGAGAATAACATCTACAACAAATGGATCAATTACATCAGTTCAAGCTGTATATGTTCCAGCAGATGATTTAACTGACCCAGCACCAGCAACAACATTCAGTCATCTTGATGCAACTACAGTTTTATCAAGAAGTATTGCTGAACTTGGGATTTATCCAGCAGTTGACCCTCTAGAATCATCTTCAAGAATATTAGATCCTAGAGTAATTGGAAAAGAGCATTATCAAATAGCAACAGATGTTAAAAATATCCTAGAAAGATATAGAGAGCTTCAAGATATAATTGCAATACTTGGAGTTGATGAGCTTTCAGATGAAGATAAAGCTGTCGTTTCAAGAGCTAGAAAAGTTCAAAGATTTTTATCACAACCGTTCACAGTGGCAGAACAATTTACAGGTATGAAGGGTAAATATGTTCCAGTAGCAGAGACCGTAAGAGGGTTTAGAGAAATCTTAGAAGGTAAGCATGATGCAATACCTGAATCAGCATTCTTATTTGTTGGATCAATTGAAGAGGCTTTAGAAAAAGCTAAAACTCTTGAATAGGGGATGATTAAATGGGAAATACATTTACATTAAAAATAATCACTCCTGATAAAGAAATATTTAATGGTGAAGTTATAAGTTTTAATACTGAAACTTTAAATGGTAGATATGAATTTTTAGCACATCATGCAAGTTCTATAATAACTACTAAACCGACAATATCTAGTTATAAAGTAAGTGAAGGAGTAATTGAAAGATTATTTACGTCAACTGGTATAGTTAAAGTGAAAAACAATGTAGTAATATTATGTTGTGATGCTGCTGAAAGACCAGAAGAGATTGATTTATCAAGAGCGGAAGCGGCTAAAGAAAGAGCAGAAGCAAGGCTACATGAACCATCTAAAAATGATGTGGATAGAGCAAAAGTAGCATTAGCTAGAGCTATGACAAGATTGGATATTAAATCATATAATCATTAAGGTACCGTATGGTACCTTAATTTTTTTTAAGTATATGTAAGAAATTGTAGAAGGTAATCTAAATTAATCACAAAAATTAAAGTTTTAGATATATTATAAGTAAGAACATTGAATAAACTTCACAATAATGGACAATAATTCTAAGGAGAAGGTGGGATGCAAATGAGATTTAATACATTTGTATATTTGATTAGCCTATTTTCCTTATTTATTATTGGGCCAAGTTCTATACCTAAATATAATGATTATTATAAGATCGAAAGTCATTTCAAAGAAAAAAGCCAATTTATAGAAAATGGGGTTAAGCTTCAATATACAACTAATAACCAGATTGAAAATGAAATCAAAAGAATTGAAAAAAACATTAAAAAGAGATATAAAAATATAAAAATAGAAGAAAATAAGATACAAGTTATGATAATGCAAGGAACATATGAAATTATGCTGTGGGAAGAGAACGATAGTGTATTTGTAGAAGCTACATTAATTAATCAAAATGATTCTTACGGAACGCAAGAAATAAAGAAAGAATTAGAAAAATTGCAAGAAGAACACTTAAAGAATATAAGATATTTTGAGTATTATAAGGGTAAAATAAAATCAATAGAAGAAGGAGTTGATGGATTAGAAGCATGTTCAAATATAAAGGAATATAAAATGTTAAAGATAGAAAATGGATTAACCTGTAGCGCTATATCTAAAAATAATACTAAAGTTAATATTGCTTTTAATGAGTATAATACGGGAATTTATGTGGTAATAGGAACACCTACAATATTTGCAACATACTAAGAATTCATTATGGAGGATATTATGGAAAAGATAATAATAAAAGGTGTAGATAAACTTCAAGGAGAAGTGAGTATAAGTTCAGCAAAAAACTCAGTATTACCAATAATAGCAGCATCAATATTATGTTCAGATAGAGTAATCATAAATAAAGCGCCTATGCTAGATGATGTTCAGGTTTTATGTAATTTATTAGAAGATTCAAATTGTGAAGTTAATTATTCAAGTATAGGTGAAACATTAACAATAGATACAAAAAATATTAATCCAATAGATGAAACAAGTGAATTAGTTAGAAAAATGAGAGCTTCTTTTCTAATTATGGGACCTATGTTAGCTAGATTTGGTAAATGTAAAATATCTTTGCCAGGTGGTTGTAATATAGGGCTTAGACCAATTGATTTGCACTTGAAGGGCTTTAAAGCACTTGGAGCAGAGATCATTCAAGGAAATGGTTTTGTAGAAGCTAAAGCTAAAACCCTAGTGGGTGATAGGATATACCTAGATTTTCCTTCTGTTGGAGCCACAGAAAATCTTATGATTGCTGCTACATTAGCCAAAGGAACAACTATAATTGAAAATGCAGCTGAAGAACCAGAAATATGGGATTTAGCAAATTTTTTGAATTCTATGGGGGCTAAAATAACAGGAGCTGGATTAGGTAAAATAACCATAGAAGGTGTTGATAGTCTTCATTCAACTAACTATACACCAATTTATGATAGAATAGAGGCTGGTACATTTATGATTGCAGCAGCAATTACAAATAGTAACCTTAAAATAAATGGGGTTAATGAAGAGCACATAAGACCATTAATTGAGAAACTAAAGGAATGTGGAGTAAGATTTAAGTATGAGGGTGATTCTATATGGGTAGATGGGACTAATAAGAAGGAAACAGTTGATATAAAAACATTGCCTCATCCAGGGTTTCCGACAGATATGCAGCCCCAAATGATGAGTTTGTTATCAGTTACAAATGGATTAAGCATAATAACTGAAACTGTATTTGAGAATAGATTCATGCATGTAGCTGAATTAAACAGAATGGGAGCTAATATTAAAATAGATGGTAGAATAGCAATTGTAGAAGGAGTAAATAAATTAACTGGCTGTGAAGTTAAATCTACTGATTTAAGAGCAGGAGCAGCAATGATATTAGCAGGTTTAGTTGCTAGTGGTGAAACTATAGTAACAGATATATATCATATAGATAGAGGATATATAAATATAGAAGAAAAGTTCAGAAAAATAGGGGCAATAATAGAAAGAATACAATAGTACCTCTTGATTTAGTATTTAAAATCAAGGTAAACTAAGACCAAGGAATATTAAATTTCTTGGTCTTAGTTTTGGTTGAAAACAATGTTGATAACTGTTGAAAGTTTATAATCATAAATCAAGTTACTTAACATACATATTATATTGTAAGGGTTAAGGAGGTATAAATTTGAAAAGAAAATTTAAGTTTAATTTAGATGTTATAATTAGGCAATATAAGGAGATTACATTTACAACTATAGCTGTATTAGCGTTTTTAGTGTTAGCACCATTAATTATTTTAGGGCCATCATTTGCATTAAATCCATTTTCACAAGAAGGTAGTACTGCTAAAAAGGATGGTAATATAATAATAAATGGAAGCGGTGTGGTTAAGGTATATATAACTAATGAAAAGAAAATTTTAGAAATAGATGTTGAAGAATATTTAATTGGAGTTATAGGTAGTGAGATGCCAGCAAGCTTTAGTGAGGAAGCATTAAAAGCTCAGGCAATTGCAGCTAGGACATATTATTATTCAAAGAGACTGAATCCGTGTCCTAGGGCAAATGGTGGTGATATTTGTGATACTGTCCACTGTCAAGTCTATGTAAGTAAAGATAATATGACTGGAAAATGGGCTAGTACTAGTGCACAAAACAACTATGATAAACTAAAAAATGCTGTTGATTCAACAAAGGGGTTAGTATTAACATATGAAGGGGAATTAGTTAGAAATCCACAGTTTTTCTCAACTAGTTCAGGGAAAACTGAAGATGCTAAGAATGTTTTTGGGAATGATATACCATATTTAAAATCAATTGATAGTCCTGGGGAGGAAATATCAAGTAAATTCACTGATACTAAAACAATTAAAGTAAGCGAAGTAGTATCAAAAATAAATAATGCTTATCCTAGAGCAAAACTAGTAGCATCTAATTTAGATAAGCAACTAGAGGTTCAAGAGAGAAGTGAAACTGGTATGGTAACTAAAATGAGAGTGGGTAATGAAGTTATAAAAGGAACAGATTTTAGGATGGCATTAGGATTAAACTCAGCTAATTATACAATTAATATAAGTGGAGATACCGTTAAAATAGACTGTAAGGGATATGGGCATGGTGTTGGAATGAGCCAATGGGGAGCTAATGTCATGGGTAAAGATGGTAAAAATTTCAATGAAATACTGACGCATTATTATACTGGTGTTGATATTAAGAATATAGAATACAAAAAATAATTTATAAAAACTACCTCTACGAGTAATCTCGTAGGGGTAGTTTTTATTATGCCTAAATAATAAAATTTGTAGAAATTTGTGGAATAAAACTTGGAATATATATGTATTAAACGCTTGTATATGGAAATAATACAAAAAGGAGGTGTTTAAATTGAATAATAATTTTAAACAAAAGGCAAAAGATTTTTTTAA
>JBOFVP010000422.1:0-5435 GCA_051653165.1 Clostridium sp. | reverse complement strand
CTATTAATATCTTTATCTTCCATTAATGATATTTTCGTATAAAATCAACACTTCTTAATATAATGTAAAATATTTAGGCTATATATTATTAAATTATTTTTCTACATAACAAAATAAGGTGACTAAAAGTCACCTTATAAGTACAAATTATTATTATCTTAATAATTGTAAAACACCTTCTGGTTGTTGTTTTGCTTGAGCTACCATTGATTGTGCAGCTTGTTGTAAAATGTTGTTCTTTGAGAAGTTTAACATTTCTTTAGCCATATCAACGTCTCTGATTCTTGATTCAGCACCTTGTAAGTTTTCTGAAGTGTTGTCTAAGTTCTTAGTAGTGTACTCTAATCTGTTTTGTACTGCTCCTAATTTAGCTCTTTCTTCTGAAACACTCTTAATAGCTGCATCTAAAGTTGTAATTGATGCACTTGCTTCTTCCTTACTAGTAACCTTAATTCCATCCTCACCTAATAAAGCATCAGCTCTCATATCTGCTATTTTGAATTCTATTGTTTGAGTTGCATTAGCTCCTACTTGAAGAGTAACTTTTCCATCTTTAGCTTGCTCAGCTGTAGCATCTACTAATTGAGTTCCTGCTGGTATACTACCTGGATTTGCAATTTCAGCATCTGTTGCTACTCTATATGATTCTTCTGTCGCAGCCTTAGCTGTTACACCAGTTCTTATTTCTGTTAAAGTTGGAACTCCAGTACCACCAGCTACCGGCGCTGTATCACTTCCAACCTTTTGTTTAATTATTATCTCTGTTCCACCAGCATTTTTGCTAAATTCATACTTAGCTGCTAAATCAGCGTTTCCACTTAATGCTGTTACAGCAGCATCTATATCTGCTGTCGCTAAATTTACTACCTTGCCATCTATTGAAAAATCTGCTTTTTTTGCATCTGTAAGAGCTATTTTGTATTCTCCTTTTACTTCTGCCACTTCAGCTTGCGCTGGAGTTTTAACAAGTTTATCCCCTTCTTTAATTGCAACACCATCTTTGTTTCCGTTTAATAATTTTTGAGTATTGAATTCAGTGTTATTACCAATTCTATCTATTTCCTCAGTTAATTGTTCAATTTCCTTTTGGATTTGAGCTCTATCTTCACCAGTATTTGTATCATTTCCAGCTTGAACTGATAACTCTCTCATTCTTTGAAGAATGTTTTGAGTTTCATTTAAAGCACCTTCAGCTGTTTGGATCATTGAAATACCATCTTGAGCATTTCTTGAAGCTTGGTCTAATCCTCTGATTTGTCCTCTCATTTTTTCTGAGATAGCAAGTCCTGCAGCATCATCACCAGCTCTGTTAATTCTTAAACCTGAGCTTAACTTCTCCATTGATTTACCAGCGTTGTTTACGTTCATTCCCATATTTCTATGAGCGTTCATAGCATTCATATTGTGATTGATTATCATAATAAATTCCTCCTTGAATTTTAAATAAATGTGACATCCTTGTCATTATTTTTAATATGTTTTTATTTTGGGTACCCTCTATAATTATACTTTCGTATGTAACAAAACTTACTTTATACTTTTTTTAAAAAAATTTTATATTTTTGCAGAAAAAACATTAACTTTATTCATTGAGTTATTATATCCCCTTGAAGCATTCTTTCTAACCATAATTTCCTTCAATTCCTTCTTAACCTCAAACATTTCATTCTTAATAGTTTTTTCTAGTTCTCTATCAACATTTTCAATTCCAAGACACTCATAAGCACTTCTTATTTCTTCCTTAGAACACCCTAAAGCTTCAATCGTTTTAAGGATTTCTTCTCTTTCATCCATTAAGTTATTTTCCTCATCATTTTTGATGCTTTCAATTAACCTAATAGTTACTTCTTTATAATTCTTCAATAACTCCAAAATCATAATTAACCACCCATTTGTTGCATTAACTGACTTTGTTGAGCATTGTATTTATTCATCATTACTTCAAGTCTTGCATATTTAGAATAAAGAGCTTGCTCTCTTCTTGCAAAATCCTTTTCCATATCCTTAATCTTCTTTTCATATCTTTCCATACTTCTAGTAAGCTCATTATTAGAAACACTAGCACTACCTTCTATACCAGCCTTTTTAACTAGTCTTGATTCAACTGTTACTGTTTCCTTATATAAAATATCCTTCATTCTATGCATTATTCCTGTTTGGCCATACTTTTCACCATCTGTCATTCCTTCTGATGCTTTAGGTTGTCCAATGAACATATTCATAACATCATCAAGATTTTCCTCTAATGCCTTAGTTAGCTTAGCCTCATCAATAGTAAATGTACCATTTTTTGTACCAGCATAATCTTGGAATGGTGTTATCCCTATTTTCTCAAGGTTTAATCCTCCCCCATTTACTGGAGTTGTTACAGCATTCTTTAAACTATTTATAATTCTAGTTATATCAGAGTCTCTACTTAATTGACCCTTTTTAACCTTTTCGTTCCATAGCTTAATTTCATCCTCAGACATATCCTTCTTTTGCTCTGCAGTTAAAGGCATAAATTCCTTATTAGGTTTTTCCATAACAACAGTATTAAGCTTTTCCATTAACTTGTTATAGTCATTAACAAAGTTAACTATTTTATCCTTAACCTCTGTTACATCATTTTTACCTGTAATAGTAATTCCATCCTTTGGAATTTCTCCAGTGAAGTTAAAGGTAATACCATCAATTACAACAGTGTTAGAGCTTCCTTTATGGCTATAAACTCCACCTTTACCATCCTTAATTAGAATGTTAGCATCCTTCCCTGCTGTTACATCAACTGCATTAGTACCATCATATCCCTTTATTTCTATCTTCTTGTCCTTACCAACCTCATCTGCTGTAAACACAAAGTCACCTGAAGCATCCTTTGAAGCTGTTATTCCTTTTCCAGATAGCATTTTATTTAAGTATTCAACCTCTTCTCCAGCTTTAGCCTTTGACATATCTATTAATGTTCCATTAATATCAATCTTTTTCCCAATAAAGCTATCTTTACCAACTGTATTTGTAGTAGCTACTCCCTTTTCACCAGCTGTAAAAGTACCAGTTTCCCCATTTACATCAACTGTGAAATTAACCTCAGGATTTCCTATGTCAGTACTTGTGAATGTTATTTTCCCATCTCCTATTGAAGCTGTAAGTTTTTCTTCCTTAAGCTTTTCATTTAATGCCTTTTCAATATCCTTATCAGTAGCACCATCTTTAATATCTATCTTTAAAGTTTTATCTCCTACCTTAAATTCCCCTTTAGCATCCTTTAAAGCTTGAAGATTTATCCCTGAAACACTTGATCCCGTTTTATCCTTACCTTCTACCACAGTACCAGCTATTTCAGTAAATTTTCCTCCAATAGTAAATGTACTATCTTCACCAACAACAGTTGACTCAAAAACTAATCCGCTTTTGTTTCCTTGCCCTTCAGTTGCTGCCATATCTGTATATCTAACAGTTACATTAACCTTATCTTTTTTTAGCTGTTCATTAAGATTTTTAGCTATTTCCTTTTGGTTGCTTCCCTTAAGCTCATATTCTTTACCGTTAATTGTTATTTTCTCTTTATCAGCTATACCATCTGTTATAACAGCTTTAGCAGCAGTTCCAACTTCCCCTGTTATTGTATAGTTTCCTGCTTTGGCATCTGATGACCCACTAACAGAAACAACACTTTCATTACTTGAAGTAAATTTAACAGTATTGTAATTAGTTGATAATAATAAATTATCCTTACTTGTTACATCAAAGTATTTATTATAAAACTCTCTTGAATCCTTTAAAACTTCTCTATAAAGCTTTTGCTTAATTTCAATGATGTCCTTCTTTTGTTGTTGTTGATCTATTTTTATTCTATATGGCTTCATACTGTCAGTTATAATTTTATCCATATCTAAACCAGTTGCAAGACCTGTTATTCTCACCTAAATCACTCTCCTATCTCTTTCCTTTTGATATTTTCTCCGCCTCATGCCAAATATCCCTAACTTCCTCAACTAAAGGCATAACCTCATTAATATGCTTAACATCCTTAGTTAAATTAGCTTCACCAAGCTTAAACTTAATATAATCATAAACATTATACATTTGAGTTGCCCAATCACCTGCACTAGTATCTAAAGTTATCATAAGCTCAGTATATATATCCTGTGCCCTAATTAAACTATCATGACATTCCTTTATTCTATTCTCCTCTAAAGCAAGCTTAGCTCTCTTTGTAAACTTAACTGCCCCATCCACAAGCATTAATAATAACTGCTCCTTTGAAGCATGATTCACACTATTATTTTTATATGCATTAAAGCCATTATTTTGATACATAACTTAATCCTCCTACTTTTTCGTGTCCAAAAACACACCTTTAGAAGCCTGTCCCTTTGAATTATCCAGCTCCGCCTCAACCTCAAACTCATATCCCGCCTTAACAGAGTTCACAGTAACAAACCTCTTCTTACCTTTAACAGAACCACCACTACTTAAATCCTTTTTTGGTGTCCTCTTAACATCAGCCTCAATACTAACCTCGCCAAACTTATTAACCTTGCCGCCCTTAGTCTTAGCCTTCATCTTTCTTCTTAAGTCCGTATCAATCTTATTAAGTCTAAACTCCATAACAACACCCCACTATACCTTCTTTTCAAAAACAACCCCAGCCATTTCACAAAGCTTTGCCACCATATCTAAAATCTTTTGTGGAGGTACTTCCATTAAAACCTCCTTAGTTTTAGAGTCAACAATCTTAATCATCACATCTGGAAACTTGTCATGAACACTATATTCAGCATAGGCATTATCAACCTTTAACTCCTTATTAAGCTTCAACAACGACTCATCTAAATCTTTCTTAGTAAATTCAACATTTCTTTGAGAATTTCCCACTTGTAATTTTTCTGTCACATCTACTTTGTAAACCTCTTGAGTTGGAAACTGCCCTCCCTGGCTATATCCCTTAATCTCCATATTAACACACCTCGATTTACTTTTTTAAATTTTGTAAGACACTTAAATCAAATTTAATTGCCTCCTTATTCTCCGTTGCATAAAACTTATAAAAAGTTATAAACATATAAATTTCACTTTAATTCCCCCTTCATAGAACTCTATTTCACCTAAAGGTTACTCTAGTTTGGTGTAATTCTCCAAGGGCTTAAATTCGGGTACAACGCACCCTATAAGATTAGTATTCTCTCAAAATTCACCTATACCAATCCATAATTACCAAGATTAATTGAAGCATTTTTATCTCTATCAATTTCTATTCCACATTTCTCACACTTATAAGTTCTATCTTTTAATCCCAAATCAGACTTTATATTTCCACAACAACTACAAGTTTTAGAACTAGGATAAAATCTATCCACTTGAATAAATTCTATACCATTAAATTCACACTTATATTTTATTTGCCTTATAAATTCATAAAAGCCTTGCTCTGCTATTGCTTTCGATAGATG
>JBOFVP010000421.1:0-1405 GCA_051653165.1 Clostridium sp. | reverse complement strand
TCATTATACGTGATTTGTAGGTTCCTTGATTTTTCCATGTTTTCAGTAGGCCTGATAAAAAGTCAAAGCCTTTAAATGCTAGGTAGCATAGTAGTAATATGCTTACTGTTGTTGGTAATAGTGATAATAATCCTGTTTGCAAAAAATCCATTTTTAATACACCTTCCTTAATTAATATTTTGCTATCTTTTGTAAAAAATCAAAGAGACTAGAATTCCTTCTAATCTCTTAAGATTTAATTATTAACTTTATATTTATCTAAATAAATCACATATTTTTTGTTTTTCTAAAGTATCTGGTTGAGATATACTTTCTCCTAGTTCTATTATTCTTATATCTCTTGGTATCTTTATATTACTTACTTCTCTTTGTATCCTTTTAATTAAGTTAATCAAACGATCCCCTCCTCAAAATATAATATATTATCTAATATATTATAAATAATATCCAAATAGCCTATAATCTACATATGCTATTCTTCCTTCTGATTGTGTTCCATTGTTTACAACTTCTACACACTCCTTATCATTTTCTTTATAACAACTGCAATAACTTTTAGTTAGTTTATTTGTAATTGTTGCATATCTATTCAGAACAGTAAATCCTGTTGGAATTCCACTTATTTCAATTACATTTACATCACTTACCAGTGGTATTTGTAGCTTTCCTATTAAATCGCTATACTTACCATCATATCTAATACTTATCAAGCCACTCTCATTAACAACTTTAAATTGCTTTTTAAGCAAATCAAATTCATTTTTTGAAATAAACTCTAATCCACTGAATACAGCATCATCACTTTCAATAGTTATAGTATGCCAGCCTCTTTTGACTATTCTTAAGGGTTCTATATTATTATTTATAATTAAATCTTTATAATAAGTTTTATTAACTGTTGAATTTAGATTTAACTCGCTTGGGATTAATTCACCCACGGTTGCAGTTGGAATATATTTAGTTGTTAAATCCACTCTTTGCTGTTCAATACCGAAATCCAAGCTCATTTTAAACTTTTTATTTGCATATACGTAAACCGTAGGTATTACATATAAATCATCTTGCTCAGCATAAAAACTATAAGCTATTTTCCCACCAGTACCAAGTCTACATATAATCGATTTATCTAAGTTTCTCTCCTGTGGTGTATACGCTTTATTAACCTCTAAGTTTAATGCACTATTTATATATTTAACACTATCTACTTGTTCTCGTATAAGTAAAGAGGATCCACTTGAAATTGACTTTTTATTGTAAAATCCATCTGCTATAAACAAACTAGCCAATCTTTTACCTAAAATAGAGTATCCTTTAGTGTTAAAGTGAGTTCGTATATTGTTAGTGTTTTCAGGAGTGTCGTCTGACCAAATATCTATATGATATGAAGATATAAAATCACTAAGAT
>JBOFVP010000420.1:0-18193 GCA_051653165.1 Clostridium sp. | reverse complement strand
GGTGGTTGGTTATAAAATTCACAGAAATTCTTCACGGTATAAACCATTATTTTAATTGTACCTTGGCTACGACCGCGAAGCTCTAGTTCTTTAACCATCTTGTCTATTTTTTTATACATTTAATCACTCCTTAAAAAGGTGTGTAAAGTGTGAGAAGTGAAGATTCCTTGAGAAAGAATCTTCACTTCTTATTTTTTCCATATTATATTTGTTTTAATCAAACCCCAGCCGTCGCTTTTAGCGATTTAGTTCAATAACAAAAAAGTGAAGTTAAGGAGATGGTAACCACATAGAATTTCCTTAATTCAAAAGAAACTCCATCAGTCCCACCTCCACTCTTCACTTATTTTCCTAAACTCTAAGAGTTGATATTAGCAAGTAACTATGGCATCTAAAATAATTGTTGCAGTTACAAACACCTCACAATCGCTAATTTGCTCATATCCAATATCCTCAATTTGGGCAACAACCTCAATATTACTACCAGCCTTATAATCCTCAGATAGCATAATAAAGGTACTAAACTTGTCCATTGCCTCCTGATAATGAGTAGTGCAAGTTGGCTCCTGTGCAATATACTCTAGACACTCAAAAATCTTACCATTTAATACAAGCTTATGGCCTGTTAATCTCTTATTCTCAGCAGAATACCCCCTAATTGTTTCAATAACATATTGATTAGTTATTTGAATCTTACCACGAACATCTAAGATATCCTTAATATAAGGCATTCTACATGGAAGCTTAATAATATTATCCATACTAATTTGTTGGAAAGAAGTTGAAACACCTTGAAGTCTATAACAAGCAACATTACTTCTTCTAGTTTTTGGGCAAACCTCAGGGCAAATTTGATACTTATACTCTGCATAAGCCTTATTTTCAATAATCTTTCTGCAACATCCACGAGTTACAACAGCAGTATAAAGCACCTCAACACCCTCGCCTGGGCTTAGTTTACCTAAATTAACACCTTGAGATAAATTCACTCCATTAATCTTCTTTCCAGACACAATAACCATATCTCCAAGAAGCTTAAGTTCTTCAGGAAGAAGGTCAAACAACTTAACATTAAAGCAATTTAAGCTACCAACATTTTCAACAATAACCCTATAGCAAACCTCATCACAATACTTAGCAATTTCCTTGTTTGCCATTTTAGTAACCTTAAGCTCAGGATTAACTATCTCTACAACAGCTGTATTACTCTCAAAGTTTAAAAGAGCATCAGGTCTTGTAGATGAAACAAAGTAACATCCAGTTCCCTTAATAGTATTAACAATAGTATGATCACAATTATTATTAATAACCATAGTTCTAAACATAATCTCAACAGTTTCAGAAGGGTCAATATTTCCAACAGGAACTCCACTAATTATGCTATACTTTGTATCCATACCATTAATTTCAACGCTATTTTCAACAAACTTTAAGCAATCTGGTAACTCATCATAAATTTCAACATTCTTAGCAACAGTATTTCCCTTATTAGTTAAGGTAACCTTATACCAAATTTCATCCCCAACAGCTGTGATTTTACTCATTGGAGTTTTAATAGCTTCAATAGTAGCACTCTTAACATAAAGCTTACCAGGGTTTGAATTAACCTTCCCTTCTACTGGGCCATTATTTGGATTTACAACATTCTCATAATAAAGTTTTCCTACATTTATAATAGGTTGTTTTTCTTTTAAGAAGGATGTTGCTATAACATTAAAGGAAACTGTCATTGTTTGTTTTGGGGCAATGGAAGCAAGTCCAATTCCAACCCTTGGGTCCCCTCCCTCAACAGGCTGTCCATTTATCATTACAGAACCTTCCACAAATTTAACTTCTGATGGTAGTGTATCTGTTAATAGTACTTTATTAGCATTAACATTTCCATTATTTCTTATAACAAAGGTGTAGGTAATACTCTCTCCTACTATTGCATTGTCTGGACAAACAGATTTTAAGAAGTTATCACCACTAAAGTCAACAGTATTAAGCTTAGTATTAACAGTATTACTTAAGGATTCATCCTCAACCTCTGGTTTATTTGGATCAACCTTATATTTGTATAGTATTTCTGCTGTATCTGGAATAATTCCAGTTGGTGTTACAGCTACTATTTTTGTTTTAAAGGTTATTACTACATTTTCCTTTGGTTTAATATTTGGTAGAGTTACACCAATTTGAGGATTTGCTCCAAGTTTTCTAACACCATTAACTGCTAAAGAGTCCTTAACAAAATTAGTACCAAAGGCTATTTGATCTCTGAAAACAACTTCAGTTGCAACAACATTTCCTGTATTTCTTAAGGTAACTGTATAGCTTAGTTCATCATTTAGCTCAGCATATTTTTTATCAACTTGCTTAACTAGTCCACCATCTTTATTAGAGATGATTGCACATTGAACATTAACAATTTCCTCATTACTTTCTGCTGTTTTAATTACTGGTTGTTTATCAGCTTGAACCTTATACCAATATTCAAGGGTTGCCTTATTTTCAACCATTTTATCCTCTGGAAGAGAAACAACTAGGGCTTTAAATGTAACTTTAACCTTATCACCAGGCTTAATATCACCAACTAAAATACCATCCTTTAAGTTAATTGAAGGTTTTGGTATATCGTCAATTGTTACAGTACCATTTACAAACTGTAATTCTGTTTGTAATTTATCCTCCATTTTAACGTTGGTTACAACAACATTACCAGAATTTCTAATATAGAAGGTATAGGTTATTACATCACCAAGCTTAGAGTAGTTTTTATCAACTTGCTTAGTAAATCCACCCTGTGGTTGACTTCCTGGTGTTTCCTTTGACCCATTTGTAATTTCACCATGATTTACCTTTGCTTTTACAGAATTAGTTTTTTCGTAAACAACCTCTCCATAAGGTACATTTGGATTTTTAGTAAATCTATAGTTAAGTTCTCCTTGATTTATTACATAGTTACCCTTTGGAATTGTAATTACCTTAACATCAAAGGTTACTACTGCCTTTTCATTAGGTGCAAGTGTTCCAATATCAACACCTGTTTGTGGTACTCCTCCTGTTATTGGAATTCCATTTAACTTTAAGGAATTGTTAATAAAGCTAGTTCCATTAGGTATTGAATCTGTAAATACAAGGTTATTAGCTTGTGAATTACCCTTATTTTCAATTCTAATTGTATAGGTTATAACATCACCAATATCAACAAACTCTGCACTTTCATACTTATTTAAAGTACCGTAAGCATTTGATATTAAAGCATAGTTAATAGTTGTTGTTACAGTATTTGAGAGTACATTTTTAGTAATAGGAAGGGATGTTGGGTCCACATAGTAATTAAATGCTGAATAAGCATAATTAACTAATTTATCCCCTGATGGAATTGTATTAATCCAACCGTTAAATTGTATTCTTACAACTTCCTTTGGTTTAAGTGTTTTTAGGTCAATTCCTCTTTGAATATTTTCCCCAACTGCTAATACATCATTTATTTTTAAACTATTATCAATATAAACTACACCCTTTGGAAGTGTATCTTGTATAAATACGTTATTTGCATCCACATTTCCATTGTTAATAACATTTAAGAAGTAAGTGATTGTATCATTTAATGTTGCATAGTTTTCACTTACCTTTTTAATTACATCAACCTCACCATGACTTAAGGTTGTAAATACTGTGTTAGTTGCATTTGTTTCACAGAACTTTCTGCAACAATTAGAGCATTCATTTTGACAACATTGTGGACATGGGGAATTACAACCTGTCTCATCAACCATATAACAGTAGCTAACATTACCACTATTAGCTAAAATCTTATCAACTAAGGTGTTAACAAGTACCTTAAAGGTTAGGGTTGCTGATTGTCCACCTGCTATAGTTGAAAGGGTTATACCAGTTACAGGATTTACTCCCTCTTGAATAACACCATTTACTGCAAATGAGTCCTTAATATATGAGGTTCCAACTGGAATTGTATCTTGGAAAAGTACATCAATAGCTGGTACATTACCCTTATTTGTAATCTTAATTACATAGGATAAAACCTCATTTAATTCTGTATACTTCTTAGAAACTTCCTTTATTAATCCACCCGTTTCATTAGATATTTCTGCCATGTTAATTTGGGTTGATACAGTATTAGTTTGGTTAGTATCAGAGCAATATTTTATATCAATTGGGTTTACTAAATATTTATAGGACACTTGTGCTAAATTTGTTGCAATAAAGTTGTTTGGTATTGATACAACTAATGCTGAAAATTGTGCTATTACAGTTTGATTTGGCGCTATAGGTCCTATTAATACACCTTTAGATAAATCATCTAGTGGTTTTAAAACTCCATCTATAATTAAGCTATTATTTACATAGCGTAACCCCTTAACAAGTGTATCAGCTAAAATCACCTCTTCAGCTATTACATTACCCTTGTTAGTCATTGAGATGGTGTAATCAATTGTATCCCCTATTTTTGCATATTTTCTACAAACTGTTTTAACTAATCCACCACTAATTGTTGATATATCAGCATAATTAACAACTGTTGTTACTTTATTTGAGGTGTTGGTTCTTTCCCCACCATTTGGAATAGATGGGTCTATTGTATATTTGTAATTTACAACTCCCACATTGTCTATAACATTTGGTTTTGGAAGAGATACAATGGTTCCCTTAAAGGTAACTGTTATAACTTGATTTAAGTCAAGGCTACCAACTGGTATTCCTACAAGTGGGGAATAAGTTTTGTATGGTACCCCATTAACTGTTACTGAGCCATCCATATATTTTAAAGAGTTTGGAAGTGTATCTCTTAAAACAACAGCATTTGCAATAGTATTACCCATATTTTTTAATGTGAAGGTATAGGTTACAACATCACATATTGTACCAAATTGAGTATCAACTGATTTTATTAATCCACCAGTTCCATAGGATATATCTGCATTATTAACATAAAGGGTAGTTTGATTAGAATTTGTGGTTCTATTAGTTAGAATACCTGTGGATTCATCAACCTCAAAGCTATAGTTTAAAACTCCAATATTGTTGTATGGCTTAGAGTCAGAAACTGTATTTGCAAGAACCTTAAAGGTTACAGTTGCCATAGCGCCTGCATCTAAATTTCCAATTTCAATACCTCTAGTTGGGTTTTGAGCTGGAAGAGACACTCCATTAACCATAACTGACCCTTGGATAAAGGTTAATCCACTTGGAAGAGTATCATAAACCATTACCTTTGTAGAATCTACATTACCCTTACCTGACACCACTAAGGTATAGGTTATTACATCTCCTGTTGTTGCATAGTTCTTAGATTGATATTTTTTAATTGATAACTGTGGATCTCTAATTACAGCAATTACAGTATTTGATGTGGACTTCTCACTAACTCCTTGACCAGTTTGAGTGTTTACAACATAGTTAAAGGTTAAGGTAGCTGTATTAGGTATTGTATTACTTGTTAGAGTTGTTGCTACAACCTTAAATACTACTGTAGTATTTTTATTTGGTCCAAGTATACCTAAATTAATTCCCCCTTGAATATTTCCATTGAAAGGTTGTCCATTTACTAAAAGACTACCTGGAACAAAGGTTACCTTAGGGTCTAATACATCTGTTAAAACTAAGTCTGTTCCATTAACATTTCCTGTATTAGTTAGGGAAATTTTATAGGTTATTGTATCATTTAAAGCAACAGCATTTCTATCCTCATATTTTGTAAAGCCACCTGCTTCATAATTTATGATTGCTTGATTAACCTGAGTTTTTGTATTGTTTGTTGTAGTTTGAACTTCTCTCTTTTCCCCTGTAGATGGATTTACAATATAGTTATAATTGATTTGTGCTGTATTAATTACTGGATTAACTGGTGGTATTTTTGTAACAATTACTCCAAAGGTAATTATAGCTCCAGCTAATGGCTTAATTGAACCAATTGGTGTTCCACTTAAAATTGATGGGTCTGCTGGATTCCCATTTAATTTAACTGAGCCATCTACGAGACTTGTACCATCTTGAATTTTATCAATTACTTGAACATCATTTGCTGTTGTATTACCAGTATTATTTACGGTAATTGTATAGTAAATAATATCTCCAATTTTAACGAATTGCTTATCTGCACTTTTTTCCCCATTTAAAACAGCTTGAAGAACTGTTGTATTTACAGTATTACTTGAGGCTTGACCTGCTCCTGTTCTGCCGCTGTTAGGATTTATTAAATAATTATAGGTTACTGAGGATTGGTTTAATATTTTTGTTGATGCTGGTACAGAAACAACTGATACTTGGAATTCTACATCCACAATTTGATTAACCTTGATTAAACCAATTAATACGCCAGTATCTGGATTCACACCTGGAACTGTCTGACCATCTATAGTAAATGAGTTTCCTATAAATACTGTTCCAGTTGGAATCTTATCAGTAAAGGTTATATTTGAAGCATCAGTTGTTCCAGAGTTTCTTATTCTTGTACTATAGGTTAATACATCACCGATTCCTGCAAATTCTTTATCTACACTTTTTACTAAATCTCCATTTGCTGGGTCTATCCTAGCTTCATTAATTTTTACAGATGTTGTGTTAGTTGGAGAAGTCTTATGAATACTTTGTCCAGTTGATGGATTAACAATATAGTCAAAGTCAACTACACCAGTGTTTAATATCACATCTCCATCTTTATAGTTAGTTACCTTTACAGTAAAACTTACTATCTTAACTTCTAGTGGTTTAATTGTTCCCACTTGCACACCTGTTCTAACATCAGCTCCAGGTATTTTATTACCATCTATTGCAACAGAGTTTATTTGAAATTCTGTTTGAGATGCAATAGTATCTGTAAATACAACATTAATAGCATCTGCATTACCTACATTTTCTATGGTTATATCATAGTTAATAAAATCTCCTGTTTTAACATAGGAGGTATTTGCTTGTTTACTTAAACCATGAGCAACATCAATTATAGCTTCTCTAACTACACAACTTACAGTATTTGAAGTATTTTCAACTGTTTCACTATCAGGTTGATTTGGATCTACTGTAAAATCATATCTAGCTCTTAGAGAATTATTAATTACTCCTCCTCTAGGTATTGTAATAACCTTAACATTGTAAGATAGGGTAATAGCTTGGCCACTACCGACATTTCCAATATTCACACCAGCTTGTGGGTCTGCAAGTGGCTTAATTGTACCACCAACAATTACTGACCCTTCCACAAATTTTGTATAGCTTGGTATTGTATCATAGATTATTACATTATTTGCCGTAACATTTCCTGTATTTTTGACAAAGGCAGTATAAGTTATTATATCATTAACACCACAATAATCCTTGTTCTGAGACTTTGTTAATCCTCCACTACCATTTGAAATATCTGCAATATTAACATTTGTCATTACAGTATTTGATGATATATTAACGTTGTTTGGCTGTTCCCCAGGTGTTTTTGTAAAGTTATAACTTAAATTAGAGAAATTTTTAACCATACCACTTGATGGTATAGCAATAACCCTGACTTTAAATTGTACAATTTTACCTTGAAGAGGATCTATAGTTCCAAGATTAACCCCTGACACTGGATTTGCAATAACATTTTGTCCGTCAATTGTTAAGCTTCCGTCTATAAATTGAACAGCTGGGTCTAATACATCAGTCATTACAACATTGTTTGCAGCTACTGTGGAAGCATTTTGTGCTGTAACTGTATAAATAATAATATCACCTAAGGTTGAGTTTGAAAGATCTACTCTCTTATAGAAGCCATCTGGTCCTGGGCTTATTGGTATTTGAACTACATTTAATTGTGTTGTATTGGTTTTATTAGTAACTGAAATTCTAACTGCACTATTTGGATCTTGTTTATAATCATAGGTTACAGTAGCTTGATTTGGAACTGGATTTGTTTGTGGCATACTTGTTATCTTAACATCAAAGCTAACTACTGAATTTTGGGAAGCAGCTATGGAGCCAATACTTATACCATTTTGTGGGTTAGATTGAGGGCTAGCAATTCCATTAATCTTTACTGTCCCTGGTACAAAGGCTGTTCCACTTTGTATTGCATCAACTAAAACTATATTATCAGCAGAAACATTACCTGAGTTTGTCATGTTAATTGTATAAGTTATAATATCACCAATACTTCCCCCTGCTTTATTTAGTGACTTAGTTAATCCAGCTCCCTGAATTACAGCTGCATTTACTTGACAGGATGTAGTGTTACTATAGATTGTTCTCTCTTGTAAATTACTATCATGAGATGGTAAGAATTCATATTGAAGACTTCCGTTATTTTTTATAGTATCACCATATTTAGCATCTGTGTTAACCATTGCTTGGAATTGAACAATAACACTTTCATTTGGTGTAATTTCATCTACGTTAACACCATTTCTTATATCGTCATTAGGTTTTGAAATACCATTAACTAATACAGACCCAGGAATAAAGGATAGCCTGTTATCTGTATAGTCAATAAATTCGCAGTTATTTGCTGTAATTATACTATTATTTGATGTTTGTAGTGTAAATGTTATTGTATCTCCGATATTAGCATAGTTTTTATTTGCTGTTTTATATAGATTGGTAATTATATCTTTTTGGGTGATTTTTGTTCCAACATCATTTGACTGTATACTTGCATTTACTGGTGGATTTCCTTGTATATAAATATAGCTATAATCTGCTACGGCTTTATTATAAATTGGATTAATATTTGGTAACTCAGTTACTGTAACCTTAAAAGTTATTCCTTTTACTTGTCCTATGTCTATGTTGCCTAAATTTATTCCAGCTCCCACATCCTCTGCTGGATAATTAGTTCCATTTATAAATACAGAACCTTGTATAAATTGAGTGCCTAGTGGTACAATATCCGTTATTAGTACATTTTGTATTGCAACATTACCAATGTTTGAAAGATTTAAGTCATAGGTTAGTGTTTCTCCAACTATTGCTCCTGTTTTATCTACTGATTTAGTAAACTTAATACTGGGAAGCTCTGGAGCAGTTGCAGCTACTGGTTGTTCATTTAATGCAAATGGAGTCATAGCTCTACTACTAAAGCTATTTAATGATGAGTCATTAATAGTATCATTAACATTATCAACATTTAAAATTAATAAATTACTTCCCACAACACCTTTGGTTTTACCATATCCTGTTTCATAGCTAAATATAATTTTAGATGATGATTCTTCAAGCTCTCCTAAGGCTTCAACTCCAAAACTCATAGAATACTCAACCCTAATTTCATCTCCAGAATTTATATCTCCAAGCTTAATGCCAGCAGCTATATCCCCTCCTGTTACAGAAACCCCATTTATTTTCATTGAACCACTAATAATTGTTGCATATTTGGGTATAGGGTCAATGAATAGGGTGTCCTTAACATTAACATCACCTAGGTTTGTAATAATTGAAGTTATTTTAACTTCTTCATTTTGAGCTACAACGCTTTTGTCAGCTATTTTATTTACATTAATTGATGGGTGTACATATGAAAAACCTAATGAAAGATTATTTGAGTATAATACTTTTTCAATTCCACCATCTGTTAAAATAGCCTTTGAAACTAAACTTATTGGATTAAAGGTTGGTACTTGAGTAATTAATCCTTCGAAGCTAATTGTTCTGCTTTCATTTGATGGTAATGAATTTATGGAAAAACCCTTAATAATATCTCCTTCAACCTTTTCGTTATTTACAGATAGGGTTGAATTATTAATTGTTAACCCATTCTTAAGTGGAAATACAATATTTAAGTTGTCCCTTTGAAGTATCCCTCTGTTTAATACAATTAAAGTGAAGGTAACAAGGTCTCCAAGAACAACATTTCCTTTATTACATGAAAGTGATAATACTATGTCCTCCTTTGTACTTAAGTTGGTGGTGAATTGATTATTTGACATTTTTCTTTATTCCCCCTTTATTTGGAGTATTAATGTAATTCTTTTAAATGATTTCATGTCATTTCAAATCTTAAAACTACTACTATAACTAATTTATGATTAGTTCCAATTTTGGGGATTATTTTTTATTATAAATTAATCTAAAATACAATTTGTATAAAAATTAAAACGAACATTATAAATTACTAATTATACTATAATAATAAACAACATTATAAGGAGATTAAATTTATGACCACATCACTAAGTTATGCTAATGTAAATAGTGGGAGTTTAGCTTATGCTATTGGATGGCTTAATTGGGGAAACATGACTTTCACACCAGGAATGCCAACAACTATATTATCATATTCCCTACCAAATGAGGCAAATTTAAGTTTTCAGTTGGATGTTTCAGGAGATGCAACTGCAACTGCAACTGCACTGCCTACCTGGAGTGGAGCAGCTATGGGTGTTCTTGGTTATACAGGAATAACTGGTAATTGTGCAGTGTATATGAGTGGTTTAAACCAATCAGTAAGTTTGAATATTAGCAATATACAAATTATTGATAAGTATAATAATATAATTCCAAATTTTTCATTTTATTGTACAGATGCAGAGGCTACTAATAATCTAGGTGAAAAAATTATATTTACAGCAGATACTATAATAAATCAAGTTGATATTTATCCTCCAAACTATCCATGTCCTCCTGCCGTTGGGGATGGTTCATACACAATAACAATTGGTGGACCATGTTCAGGGGCTGGATACAATTCTAGAATATTTCAAGCAAATGGTGCTACACTATTAAGTCCCACTTTATATACAAATGGTGGGGCTCAGGCATTAGCTGTTGGCTTTAGTTTACAGCAAATTATACTTCAAAAAGATATTTCAAATAGAATAGATCAAAGTGATCAGTTTAATTTAATACTATCTACATCTGTTTTAGATTTAACAACTATAACATCAGGTATTTTGACAGGAACGCAGCCAGAAACTGTTTATAATTATGGAGCTATTGGAGATATATATACTATAAATGAAACAATGGCGCCTGGAAGTGTTAGCTCACTATCACAATACGTTCAAACAATTTCAATTGTAAACACATCTGGTGGACCAATTCCAGCAGGAATTAACTTAGGAGGAACATTACCATTAAATGCAGGAGATTATTTACTTGTAACTATTAAAAATACCCCTATAATTCCATACATTAAGCCTGTAAAGTCAGCCCCTAACTATTCATTTCAAGGTAATTCTATATCCTACACAATTGTTCTTGCAAACACATCCCCAAACCAAGCAACTAATGTAGTATTACTAGACACTCAACCTAATGGAACTACATTTATTCCAAATAGCGTATATATAAATGGAATACAAACAAATAATTCATTACCTTATATTGCTGTTGGAACAATACCTGCAAATAGTGTAACTACTGTAACTTTTGATGTTTCGGTTGATACAGGATTACCTAAAATCTCACCAATATCTAATAGTAGTAAGCTTAGTTATTCTTACTCTCTAGTTGGTACAGTTCCAAATTTAGAATATTTGAGCAACGTTGTTCAAACAACTATTCTAGATAATGCAAATTTAGTTGGTACAAAATATGTTAATGCAACTACAGGAAAATTTGGTGATATTTTAACCTATACAATAGTTTATAAGAATGTAGGTCTAATATCAGCTAATACTTTAAGTTTTATTGATACTTTACCAATAGGTACACTATTTATTGATAATAGTGTTAAAATTAACGGTGTTGCAAAAGACGGAATAAATCCAGAATACCCTGGATTTGGTATTACACTTCCATCTATAATTGGTAGTAATGAAAGTATTACAATAAGTTTTAATGTAATGATAGATACAATAGCCAATCCTACAGTACTAACAAATAGTGGGGAGATGTCATATTTATATACACCTGTAACAACACCATTTTCTGGAGTATCTGATACAAATACTGTAGCAACAACTGTTAACTATATTGATATTTCTATTACAAAAAATGTTGATAAAACTTTTTCATATAATGGAGATACTTTAACATACTCTATTACAATAAATAGTATTGGAAATGCTACTGCATCAAATATAGTCTTTGTTGACACTATTCCATCATCACTATCACTTATTCCTTCAAGTATTTTATATGATAATGTTCCTATAGCAGGAGATATAATAAGTGGTATAAATCTAAATACTATTACAGGAATAACAACACATACCATACAATTTCAGGTACAAATATTATAAAAATATAACTTCTCATACTTTCTATGAGAAGTTATATTTTTTACATTAAATGCATATTTCAACCGTTGTTATAATCTTTAAAATACTATTACTAATAGTATAACTATTAGTAATAACATTGATTTTACCTAAAGGCTTATCATTCCTACCAACTATTCCACTGGTTTCACGCCCCTGTATTAGTTCCCTAAAGGGGCTTTGTAGATTCATATTTAATATTTTATTTTTATTAGTATTAGAGGAGTAATCAAGGTTAATTTCCAATTTGCCTGTAATTAAGTAGCTATTGCTTATAAGAAGTTTATTGGTAGAATTTTCATTAAACCCTCTAACCCCCTTACTATCAACAATTTCTCCATTTACCCGAATACCCATAATTTCTTTAACATTTAGCCTAGAAATATCAAGAATAGTCTCTATATTAAGCTTATACTTATCACATTCAATCCCCATAATACTATCTATAACCTTAGATTTTAATTCTCTAATAGATTTTGTATTATCAGAAACCTTATACTTGCAATAAGTACTTTTCTTAATTACATCCCCCCTTAAAGGTCCTTTAAAATATCCGTCATATTCAATTTTTAGGATTCCTTTACCTATAAGTTCTCCAAGTTCTATTCCCTCATCTAAGTTCTCAATATTATTTATTTTTTTATTATCTATCTTAAAGGAAGAGGAGGATATTGATATTCTTTCAGAGTATTTATCATATAAAATAATCCTTTCAATAAGCTTGTCAGATATATTTTCAACTTCTATCTCTCTATGGAACTTCTCTAGTAAATTAATTGTATCCTTAGAGGTTTTTTCACTTATAGAAAGCATATTTATTTCAAGTGGTATAACTAAAGGGTCATTAATTTTTTTAAATCTTCTCTCTAAAATATTACTTCCAAGATTATAACTTGCTTCAGATTGTAGTTTTAAATCCCTACTAACATCACATTTAACCTTATAAGTTAATAGTATTTTATATGTTTTCTTCATAAGAACCCTATTAATTATTACTGTGTTTCCTTCATGAGTAAAGGTATTATCCCCCTCAACACCAACCTCAATTAACTCTCCTGAAAAATCTATTTCTTCCTTAAGAATAAATCTTTCAATATCAACTCCACTATTATTCTTAATTGTAATTACCTTTCTAAGAAAGGGTTGATTATCCTCAAAGTATATTTCACCCTCCCTTTCCATAGAAATATCATTATTTATAGATAATATTGGATTTAGCTTCTCCCTAATATATCTTCCCTCAGATACAATAAAAGGGTTAACAATCCCCTCATAAAAGACCTCAACATAGTCATAGCCATATTCCTTAATGTTTTTATTCCCCTTTAATAAAAAGGATACCTCTCTAGTTTCTCCCTTTAAAAGTGATCCTATATTAATACCACTATCTATAAACATTCCCTTATAAAGGGTTCCATCAATTATGGCTTCGCTTTTAAAGGTGGACATTCTTCCAGAGCTTAAATACTTTAATATAATATTACTTGCAACTACATTTCCCTTATTTATTATGGAAACATTGATTCTTGAGGTTTCATTTCCAAAAAGAACCTCTCTTTCCCTAGAAATACTTTTAAATTCAAGCTTTACTCCTTTTACGATACATTCAGAAGATTTAATCTCCGAAACTTCTTCCTCACCATTTATATAAGATATCTTGCTAATAAGCTTACACTTTTCCTCCTCATTAACATCACAAACCTTAAATTTTATATTAATACTTACTCTATCTCCTGGTAAAATTTCTGAAAGGGTTATATTCTTTTGATTAATCCCCATAATATATTCATCACCATTTACAGTAATATTATTATAATCAATAGAAATACACTCATTAAATTCCTCCTCATAAAATAAATCGTCTATTTTATGAGGACTTTTATTTGTAATTATAACCTCAATTGTGCCCTCTTGATGTAGATAATAAAAGGGTTTACTTAACTTTTTTTCAATTATTAAATCCAGTAACATCTATCTTATTATCCTCCCAACAAAATTAATATTTGATAGTAAATATATGCTTTTAGAAGAAATAATTCGTGTATAATTATCTAACACCTTTGAATTTAATTCTACCTTATCAACCCTTGAATAATTCATTGGTAAAACAATAAAGGTTGAGAAAATCTCCTTATTTTCTATTAAATAAATATTTTCGTCCATATCATCTGAAATATACTCTATAAGTGTTTCAACTGTACCATTAATTATTAGCTTATTAACTTGGCTATTCCCCAAACCATCACTACTTACAACACCTGATCCTTGAACAGGATAAAAATCCTTTATAATTACCTTAGAATTAACCTCTAATATTTCTTTTATACTTAAACTTTTATCTCCTGTATTAATAACATTCTCAATATTAAAGGACTTAAATAACGCCTCTTCTGAATTAGTTACTAAACAAACCTCTTTAATTTCCTTCTCCTTTATGGTAAACTTCTTATTTCTATACTGGAACTTACCAAATACTTTTACACTTAAAGACCTACTGCTATTTATTGATTCTAGCCTACCTTTAAAGGTTAATATTTTCTCCTCGTTAGCATTTAGATTCCCTACACAAATTCCCTTTGAAATCTTCCCTTGAAGAAATTTCTCATTATCTATAGTAAGTTCATCAGCTTCAATAGCAACATCCTTTGGAATATCTCCCTTAAGAGTTACATTTAGTGCTTCCATTGTTCCTATATTCTTCACCTTAATTGTATAGGTTATAATATCATCTAATACTAAATTTCCCTTATCTGAGGTTAATTCTAAGGTGCAATCAGCATTAGATATTGATATGGTTTCATCTATAAGACTATCTTCCTTATACTTTAATTCTTCTCCATCTGAGGATGAAAACTTATAAGTTATTCTACCTGATAATTTAAGAAGTTCTCCTTTAGAGGTTTCAATACATCTTAGCTTCATTGTAACTACCCCCTTTTCTTTAGGGTCTAAATCTCCAATTAATAACCCATGTAATATTTCTGAGCTATCTTTTTTACTTTGATTTATTAATAAGCTTTTATCCTCAATTGCAAAATTAGTTGGAATATCAAGATATAATTTACCTTCTACCCCTTTAATATTTCCTTTATTCTCAATAACATATTTTAGTTCTATTATGTCATTAACAATAGGGGTATTATCACTTATAACAGGTATTACACTAAAGCTTGGAGAGGTTACATTAATTGATATATCCTTTAAAATTTCCATTCCACTTCTAATTTCATCTGCTCTAATGAAAGAATCATAGCTAAACTTCCCACGAATTTTTGATAATGTGTTAGAGGTTCGCTCAATTGCAATTAGGGGTATTTCTAGGTCTATATCCTTACCCATATCAAGCTTACCAACCTTAATACCACTAACCCCATTAATTATTTCAACTAATTCACCATTAAGCTTTACAAGGTCTCCTTCCCTCTTCACCTCATAGGGAAGATCAATAGATATCTTTGTATTGTTTAAACTAATATTCCCTGTATTTTTTGCTTTAAGGGTTAATAGGAATGGCTCTCCTTTATCAGGATTAGTAATGTTAGTTTTAAAAAATAGATGTTCATTGTTTATATTAGGAGTATTAACATTAATTGTTGGACACTCCATCTCTTTTTCTTCCTGTATGTATTTATTAACTTCGAAATCATAATACTCATAAACAACCTTAAGATTATTATTTATCTCTCCACCATTTTCTAAATTAGTCTTTAAAACATAGGTAATTTCCACATCATTGCCCCTATCAAGCCTCTGAATATTAATACCTAAGGACAGATGGCTTCCATAATCATCCTTGCCATCTATTTTTATACTAGATGTACAAGGCTCTGTGTGTGGTGCAATAATATTTTTTATAATAATATTAAATAAATCCTTCTCACTTCTATTCCTTAATGTAACTTTTGTTAAATATTCCTCATTGTTTCCTAGATAGCTTTTATTAACAACTATTGTTGATAAAGACAATAAATCAATGCTATTCATATACATTCTCCAAACATTAGTATTCTTACTATATTTTTATTAACTAATACTCCATTGTAATACTTTTGTATAAAAAAAAACTAAATCTATACTTAAATAGACTTAGTTTATTTCCTAATTTAATGAGTTAAGTAGAGCAATTACCTTATCAGCATTGTCTTTAATAGTAAAGATAATATCTTCACCTATTCTTAGCTTACATTCTTCATTATTTATTTTTATTTGGTTTAATGTTATAGATGTATTTGATAGCTCTCTAAATCTTGTTGGAGCTACATCTACTGTAAATTCCTTGTTTTTAGCTCCTGTAAGCTTTACTAGGGAACCTTCATTATTATCTGAATTAACTCTTAGCTCTAGAATATTAATATCCTTCCCATGGCATCCAGCTGATAAAACTGCTTCAGATTCAACCTTTGCTTCTCCCATAATAGTCATCCATCCACCGCTTAGGGTGCTTTTTATAACTACTTGTAAGGTATATTTTTCTTCTAAGGCTTTTAGAGCTTTACTTAAATCATATACTGATAGTTTAAAGTTCATACTACACCTTCTTGTTTTAATTTGTTTACTAATAATAATTATTATATCATATATTTTATTTTATTCAAGGTATGTTTTAAATAGTATAGGTATTTCTTCCATTTTCTTTTGATTCATAAAGCTTATGATCAGCATCCTTTAATAATTGTGATACATTTTCTTTGCTTTCAACCTTTGCAGAGGCTACACCAATACTAACAGTAAGTCTATCACTTATAGAGGAGTATTCATGTTTTATATTTTTATTATATAATTCAGTAAATAATAATTTTATAGTACTTATAATTTCTTCTTTACTTCTGTAAGAGAGTATTGAAAACTCTTCTCCACCATATCTAAATACAAAGTCGTCATAAAATACATCCTTTAATAGTTTTCCTAATTGTACTATAATTTTATCCCCTTCTACATGGCCATAATTATCATTATATTGTTTAAAATAGTCAATATCAATCATAACTAAAACAATATTTCTGCTTTCGGTATAAGAATTAACTAATATATGATCTAAATGCCCTCTATTGTATATATTAGTTAAAGGATCAATCTTATTAAGCTCTCTTAACTTTGTATTAAGTTCATTAATTTTAATATTCTTTCTTTTTGTGTTAATTAATAAATAAATAATTATTAGAATTATTAACACTAAAATTATTACTTTAACATTTGATGCATATAGTTCTTTACCTTTAATTTTAGCATTGTATTCTATTAACAAAGCATCTGTTTCATTTTGTGCATTTTGTATAGATTCTATTTTTTTATAATTAACTAAATACTCCATAAACTTTGAGTAATCTTTAGATTTATAGGATATTTTTAATATTTCACTAATTACTAGATTTTTCAAGTCACTTTTATATCCTCTCTCTGTTAATGTATTAAGAATATTGATATAATTTTGCATAGCAACTTTGTAGTCATTACTACTATAATAATCAATTTTAGCATTTATGAAGTCTAAGTATAAGTCAGAATTTAAATACATAATAGTTTTATCATCTAATAAATATTTTGCTTGATTAAAATACTCTCTTGCTAAATTTATATTACCATTTTCAATTTCAATCTCAGCTGATACTGCATATATCCATTCTAAATCTTTTATTGAATTCATTTCTTTTGATAATTTTATATACTCATCTCTATAGTATGTATATTCTGTATAAAACCCTTTTTTCCCATAACATTCAGCTAAATATCCATAAACATCAACTAAATTTCTATTACTTTTATTATGTACTGATTTTAATATTTTTTCATAAACCTTAATTGTTTTAGCATAATTTTTTTGGATATAATAATTTTCACCTAAATTTATCATACAAGAGTTAATTAAATCCTTATCATCTGACTGTAAGGCTAATTCTAAGGCCATATCTATGTATCTAAAAGATTCATCAAAGTTTTCCTCTAGTTTATATAATGTTGATATATAAAGTAAATTTCTAATTTTGTGATTTAAATGAGTAGAATATTTTAAGGATTTTTCT
>JBOFVP010000419.1:0-6707 GCA_051653165.1 Clostridium sp. | reverse complement strand
AATCAACAAAGGTACTGCTTTTGGATCAAGTGCTGTACAAGTTCCTGTTAAGGAAATCAAGAATGGTGTTGCTAGTTTAGGTGTTACTTTAACTGGTACTTCATCAAATGGTGTTACTTTAAATGGTACTCTTGCTGTTGTTAAGGCTAAGGTTCTTAAGGCTGGAGATGTTAAGTTCAACTTCACTAATAGCGATGCTGATCTTTCTTTAAGTGGTAATACTGTAAGAGTTAAGTTATCAAATGCTAACAGTGGAAAGATTAACTATACTTCTGCTAACGCTACTCAAAAAGTTGGAAATCCAATTGATGATAAGTTAGCTATTACTTCTTTTGTAACTGATAAAGCTTCAGGGCAACCTGTTGGAACTACTATCAATATGACAGCTCAAGGAACTCCATCTTCAACTATCCAATATGGTTTCATGGTTAGTAATGGAAAAACTTGGACAGTTATTCAAAACTACAGTTCAAAAAACACTGTTTCTTGGAGACCAACTGCTGCTGGAACTTATACTTTGAGAGTTAGAGCTATAAACTCAGCTAATACTGCTGTACCAAGTGTTTATAAGGATATTACTTTCACTGTAACTGGTAGTTCAACTAACCCAGTTATAACTTCTTTTGTAACTGATAAAGCTTCAGGACAACCTGTTGGGACTACTATTAATATGACTGCTAAAGCTACTCCATCTGCTACTGCTCAATATGCATTCATGGTTAACGATGGAAAATCTTGGACAGTTATTCAAAACTATGCTTCAAAAAACACTGTTGCATGGAGACCATCTAAGGCTGGAACTTATACTTTAAGAGTTAGAGTTATGAACTCAGCTAATACTGCTGCAGGAAGTGTTTCTAAGGATATCACTTTCACTGTAGGTGATTCATCAACTACACAAGCTATAACTTCATTTGTTACAAATAAAGTATCTGGACAACCAGTAGGTACAACTATTACAATGACAGCTCAAGCTACTCCATCTGCTACTGCTCAATATGCATTCATGGTTAATGACGGAAGCACTTGGAAGGTTTTACAAAACTATGGAACAAGCAATGTTTGTAACTGGAGACCAACTAAGGCTGGAACTTATACTTTAAGAGTTAGAGTTATGAACTCAGCTAATACTGCTGCAGGAAGTATTTCTAAGGATATAACTTTTGTTGTAAAATAATATATACTTTATAATAGATAAAGAAACTATGAATTCCATAGTTTCTTTTCTTTTTTCTAATAAATAAAGCTACTTCTCTTATTGGAAGTAGCTTATATTTTACTTATTATTTTTCAATAGCTTTATTGAAGAATCTAACATACTCTTTAAATAATTCTGGAGACCAATGCACATTCCCCTCAACTAAATCTAATTCGTATTTAATCCCTTTTTCCTCTGCAACCTTAAAAAATTCCTTATTAAATATATTGTATGGATCATCCTTAACTATATGCAAATGTAATTTTGTTCTATTTCCACCTTCAATCAACAACTTATATATAATTGAATTTACAAAATTTATAGAATCCTTATCTATACCATCACCAATATATGATAACACTTGTGTTTGAGGTGCTACTGCACTCTTAGATCTTATTAAACAATCTCCTAATGTATATTGAAAACAACCTGATATAACTTTACCAAAGCTATATTTCAATCCATAATATAATGCAACTGTTCCTCCTTTAGATCTTCCGAATGTAATAACATCTTTTACACCAATTTCTAATACAGACATATAATAATTTATTAGTGCCATAACTGATGCTTCTACATCTAATCCTCTTTTATGACCTAAGTAAAATATTCCTATACCTGGTGTTCCATAATCATCTAAAATAAATAATCTATTACAAGTTGTATTATCAGTTTGTCTAATAAAATTATATAATGCTTCATTTTTACTTGCATACCCTGAAAATCCAACTAAAAGCCTTTTATCTGATGAGTCCTTTGCTGGATAAAATACATATTTAATATTTCTATTACTTGAAAATATCTTTTCTCCTGGAAAATAAGTCTTCTCTTTAAATTGTTCTATTATATAATCATTGTCAATGTCTTTATTACTATCATATATATTCACACCCGGAAAGGCATGTTTTATAAAATCTATTATTTCTAAATGTAATTTTGTGCTCCACTCACTAGAGCTATCCAATGTAAAAACTACTTCATTTAAATTATAATTGAAAGATATATTTTTCATAGCCACTTCTAAATTAGTTTTTAATAGATTTATTTCGCTATTAAATGAAAGTGAATTTGCTATTTTTTCAATTTTATCTTTCAAGTTAATGATAATTATAGATTTACCATTATCATTATATAATGCTTTAAGTTTTTTATGTGTATGCTCAAATAATTCATCTACTGTTATATCATTTTTAATATTTGAGCATATTATATTTTTACCACTAATATTTTTATTATTTCCACCTATATTTATAATTCTATAAAAATAAAATTGTTTATAATTATCCATATTTTCTACTGATTCTTTATTTTTTATATGTGTAGAGAATCTATAAAATCCTCTATCATTATTAATATTAATTATATTAGCTTGATTATATTCTCTAATTTCTTTCCATTTTCCTAAATCATATTGATACAATTTGGTTAGATTATTTTTATTCGATACAACTTCTATATCAAACGATTCAGCTTTTTCTCTTATTTCAATTTGTATATCTGATACTTCTTTTTCTATTATACCTTTTATAGATCCATCATATTTATATGCCCTGCCAGTAGCTCTTAGAAATTCCTGATACATCTCTAAATAAAATTTTTCCTGATAATGAAATCCCATTAATCCAAATTGATGTTTTTCTGTTGCTTTACCAATCTCTTTTAAAGAAACTATTTTTGCATTAGGTAATCTTTCTTTCAATATTTCATAATATTTTTTTAATAGTGAATTTATATTTTTATAATTATAAAATATTTCATCATTATAAGGGTATTGCTTTATTACTCCATTAATATCAACATATTCTTCAGCATGATACAATTCAAAAACTACAATTTTGTCCTGTTTATATATCTTTTCTAATTTGCTGCAATATTCATTTATTGTTGATTTTACTTCATCCCAATTTATAGTATCCTTCCTTACTGATGTATACGTAAGCTTATTTGCTAATGATGCTCTAGAAAAGCTTGTACTATTCGTGAAATATCTATCATTTATTTTACCTAATGGATATCTCTCTTCTATTAAATCTATAATTATATATTCACTTTTGTCTTTCTTTAATTTTTTAAATATATCTTTGTTAAAATCAGATTCAATACACTTATTTATATAATCTGATTCTGCTCCAATATCTGTTAAGTCTAGTTCTACTGGTTTTGAAACTGAACTAAATATCGATTGTTTGTAAAATCCATTCGTTATTTCATCATTGTAATTTATATAATTTCTACCTACATTAAATATATCTCTCGATACTGTAGATCCATGTATACTTATATTCATAATTTGCTCGCCCTATTTTCCAAGTTCATACTTAATTTATATTAATTAATGTAAATTCCACCATTATAATCGTTAAGAGGAAACTCATTTTCAACTTTATTAACTAAATCTCTCATACTAGTTTCATCATCAATACCACTATATACGGTATTTTGAAAATTATAATTTTCAAACCACTTTAATGATTCTTTATTACTCAAAAATTCATTTAAGGAAACACCTTTTGATCTTATCATAGCACATATGATAGTTTGATCTAATCTATCATTCTCTGCTGTACCATCCTCTTTGTAATTTGCTATAAAATCATATAATTGATACAAATAAATCATTATTACTCCTCCTAAATACATATTTATTTTTTTAATTTCTTGTATTTAATCAACTTATAATCTGTAGTAAATTTAATACTATTTACTTGCTTATAAATCAAAGAGTTCTACATATACTGGTCGACTATTACTATATCTAAAACTAAATTTATACTTTAACATCTCATATATTTATTATTCTTACGTAGTATATATATCTTTGACACTTCTCTCATACGTATAGTTCTCATGATCACCTCCTTTAATATAAGTATTAATAACAGTAAGCAATTCTTCACAAGGATTATCATTGTTAAAAAACTCTATATCGTAATCTACTGTTTTTTTACCTGATAAAACTTCTTCTAATGTACCTAATAATTGCTCAACATTTTCTGTGTGCATACATCCCTTATAATCCTTAATTTTAAAGAAATCATTTTGTCTTTTGTTATTATCTTCTCTTGTATAATAATCTTCATAATCAAATAAATAATGAATTACAGGTTTGTTCTGATATATGAAGTCAAAAAATAATGAAGAGTAGTCTGTAATACATATATCACACTCTTTTATTAAGTCATTAATTGATTCTTCACCTGTACAAATTTTAATATTTTTAGATAAATTTAATTCTTCTAATTTCTCAACTATAAATTCTTTCATTGTATGATGTATATTTATCAATATCTCTGTATTATATTTATTCATCATATCACTTAGCCTTACATTTGTAACAAAATCTATTATAGAGTTAAAATATAATGAACTTAATAATTCATCCTCTTTTACTCCTCCACTCCTAAAATCTTTTAAATAATTTCTCCAAGTTAAAGAAAAGAATATCTTTTTATATTGTTTATTATTTTCTCTTGAATAAGTGTTATATCTAGGTAATATACTTGGTATAAACTCACGTGCATCCCTAGGAAAAACACTCTTTTCGAACTCTGTACTTACTATTAAAGCATCAAAATCAGCATTGAAAAAAATACTGTTTGTTAAACCAGAGTGATATAAAACTCCATGTTGCATAAAAATTCTTTTTTGCTTTTTCATTACATCCTTCATTCCAATAAATACATTTTTATCTTCTTTTCTTCTTTTTGGTACATACTTCTCATTTCTTAAAAAGAATGGATTCATCCAGTCATCAATATTTTGCACATTCATAACTACATCAGAAGTAATAAATAACTCTCTATGTTTGTTACTTCCAAAAGCTATACATCTTTTATCTTTCTTTAATAGTTCTTCTTTATCCGTAATATAGTAATAATTAAAATTCACATTTTTACTCTTTAAGTATTCAAAGAATATTGCTCCGCTATCTTGATACGTATTAGGTAACTCACCAATTAACACTGTTGGCTTCTTAAGTTTGTTTAACCCTAATTCATGTGAAACTCTTAACTTTACTAGCTGCCACGGATTATCTGGAAATTGCTTTAGAATTTTAATATCATCTAATAAATTACCATATAAACTCCTTGCTTTTTCAGACAAAGTATTTTGAATCTCTTTTATTTCGATCTCAAACTTTTTATCCAAAATTTTAAAATCTAACATTTTAATCTTGTCATTTTCTATGATTTTAAATCTTCCCATTTTCCTTAATACACCCAAATTAGAATAATAAAACTCTCCTAAACTATTAAGCATCCTAAACCTTAAACTGTACTTTCCTTCTTGAAATTGCGGTAAAGGTATCTTTATAATTAGATTATCTAATGGATTTAAAAATTTCTCATTAGGGTAATCGTACTTATAATATGTGTAATCTCCAAAATTAAATTCTAACTCACTTTCTGCTTTACTCTCTTTATCATAAAGAACTACTTTTAAATTCTTTATGAAATTAATATCATTTCGATATAACATAGAAAATGGATATATAGCTTTTATTACTACATATTCTCCCTCTTCAAAAACATCATATACTTTCATTTGAAAAGCTTGTTTTGCTTTAAAGTAATACCACATTTTTCTCATAGCCTCTACTATGTTACCTGCTAATAAATCATAGTACACTCTATTTACATCTATACTTAACTTTGGCTTAAGTCCTAATGTTAATGTCCTTTGTCTTATTAAAAGGCATAATTTTTTTATTTCCAAAGCAACACTTTCCATCAATTTTCTATCTTCATCCCATTTTATAAATGTATTAAAGGTTCTATATAATATCCTATTCGCCATTAATTCACATATAAATTGTTCTTTTCCATTTTTAAAAAGTAATTCCAATATCTCATGATTGGCTATTATATTATCTTTTATAGAAATACTATCCATTGATTGAGAGTATTTTTCTGAGAAAATATAACTTACTAAACAATCGATAATACAAAATTCCTTATTTTCAAATATCATGTTATACATAAAACATTTATTATGATATTTATTATTACTAAATTCTATATGATTATTTTTTATAAAGTCTAATCTAAATATAAAATTATTCAAGTTTATATATTCACTTATTGCCTCCGTGTCATCTGTTGTATATACTTTATCTAATTCTAGTTTTGTATACCACCAACACCTACTCTTAGACTTTTCAGTATAATTAACATTATACCCTCCTATAATATTAATCCCTCTACATATTGCCTCTTCATACAATCTATTAATTGAGCTAATACTATAATAATCTTCTTGATCTAAAAACATAATGTATTCACTATTTGCTATTTGTATCGCTTTATTTTTATATTCATTTAATGTAGTTGCTCCACTAATTATCCGTATATTATCATAAATTTCTCTATAATAATCAATTATTCTTTTAGACTCATCATCAACTCCTTGATCTAATAAAATTATATCTATTTCATTCATTCCTATAGTTTGTTTTATAACACTATTAATACAATTTTCTAACTTATCACAAATCCCAAAAAGAGAAATT
>JBOFVP010000418.1:0-53882 GCA_051653165.1 Clostridium sp. | reverse complement strand
CCTTCATAAAAGTTTATATTATTAATAAGATATAAAAAATCCTCTCCAAAATCCCTATTTATTTTCATAAACTTTTTACTCTGAGATGCTATTAAATTTTTTCTACTTTTAATGTTGTCATGGTTACCATAAATCATATATAACCTTTTGCTATTGTTAAACCTATTTAGTGTTTTAAATACATCTTTATAATAATATGCTATATCTATAAAATTTCTATTCTCCCATAATTCATCTCCATCACCCAACTCTACTAATGTGAAGTTTTCCTTATAATAATAATTTAATGCACATTCATATATACTCTTATTACCCTTTAGGTCATCTGCATTTCCACCATCACTTCTATGAACATCACTTATAAATACAAGCTTACTCTCCTTATCAAAAGGAACTTTCTTTCCATATTTCAATAAATTAAATAAGGCCCTCTCTCCCATATAAATCTCCTTTTTAATTTATATATTATGAGAGAGTAGCCCTATTGTTTCTTTTTTATATCTCAGCCTCTTCAAACTTTTCTTCAAACCAATGAATTAATTTATGAAGATGAGGTTTTAAAATTACTAATGATAATGCAACAAGTGACATTATTAATAAAACAGCTATATCTTTACCAAAACTATTTATCTCAATTCCTCCAATAGCCTCTCTAAACCCATTAATTCCATAAGTAAATGGAAGATAAGGATTTATTATTTGAAATAACCATGGTGTAGTTTGAACTGGATATAATCCTCCTGCACCTGCTATTTGAAATACCATTATTATAACTGCTACAGCCTTTCCAACATTCCCAAATACAGAAGCTAAAGTGAAAATTATTATTGTAAAAGTTAAACTACATAAAAGAGATATTAAAATTAATCCTCCCATGCTTTCAACTGGTACCCCTAATAAGTACACACTACCTAAACTAATTATTAACCCTTGTATTATTGATATTGTTAAAAATAATCCCATTTTACCAAAATGTATTTTATATAAATTAAAATTCTTTTTATTGCCTTTATAGTGTGTTGATAATAATGAAGCTGTTAATAATGCTCCAACCCATATAGCCAATACACTGTAAAAAGGAGTAATTCCAACTCCAAACACACCACCCTTATATATTTCCTCTTGCTTTACATCAATTGGTGATGCCATAAACTTACCAAATCCCTCTGGATCATTTCCTATTGTATTAATTAACTCATTTAACCCATTACCATTCATGGAATTTGTTTTCTCTTCTATCTCATTCAGTTTATCTCTATATATAATAAGTTTCTCTAATATCTTCTTATTATCATCCTTTATCATATCACTTACATTAATTCCAAGGCTTGATAATGAATTTATCTTTGGTAAAATATTTCTACTACTTTCTAAAATTTGATTCAATTTCTCTGTTTCAGCTACAATGGCTTCATCCTTTGAGTTTAAATCCTTAAGAGTAAATTCATAAAAATCTTTTGATATACTAACTAGGTTTTCATTTATTTTATTTCCTATTTGAATTAATTCCTTAATTTTATCAATAGTTATATTACCCTTTAAAATCTCCTGTTGTGAATTTATTAATGCCTGATTTTCCTTTAACTTTTGAATTATTCCATCAACATTATTGTTTCCTAAAGAATTTTTTATCATATTAAAGGAGTTTAACATCTCTTGATTTAGCTTCTTTTCCTTTGCGATATTATTATTAATTGCATTAACATCTAAATTTTCTGGTTTATTAATTGATGTTTCAAATAATTTATTTATTTTATTATTTATTACTTGCCACTGAACTATTCCTTCTCTTAAATTTGCAATCACATTAATTATTGTAGCATGTGTTGATGTAATTATTTCCTTGTTAGAATTTACAATTCCCTCCATTTTACTTATACCATCATTTATTAATGGTACATCCTTCTGGACCTTCTCCATATATTCTTTAAACCTATTAGCTGTTTTATTTCCATTTTCAACTAGTGCTATGGCACTCTTTATGTTTTTATTTGCATCATTTAGTGCATTATTTATTTTATAAACTATACCATCATTTACTCCCATTTCACCATTTATATTTAAAACTTCCTCAATACCTGTTTTATTTAATGTTTCCACAAAATTTTCAGTTATTTCTTTTTTCAAACTATCCTTTGCTACTGCTGTGATTTTAGTTGCTATTGCATTAGCTTTTTCATTTGATTTATATATAATTTCTGGCTTCTTAGGATTTCCACTTGCTACTGTTAGAAATTTCTCAGTAAAGTCATCTGGAATTTCTATTAACGCATAGTATTTTCCCTCATCTAGTCCATATGCTCCATCAATCTCATCAGTTATAATCCAATTAATTGAACTATTTCCCTTAAGATTTTTTTCAATTTCAGCACCAATATTTAATTCTTTATCCTTTATTTTTGCACCCTTATCTCTATTAACTACTGCAATAGGCAGGTTTCCTGTATTACTATATGGATCCCAACATGCTTTTATATTTATAAAAGCATAAAGAGATGGTATTATACATAGCACTAATATTGTGATTAAAGTTACTTTATTTTTAAAAATTCTTTTTATATCACTCTTATATATATTAAATATATCCTTCATAATTTCACCTATTCTCCTAATCCTGATTCCTCAAAGCTTTTTTCGAAGCTCTCTATTTTTTTATAGAGTCTCTTTTTAAGCAAAATACCAATTAACACAAACGCTACTCCATAAATAAATAAAATAACTAAATCAATAGCTAGTGCCCATGGTAAAATTCCTGCTATTGCTTCTCTATATGCTCCCACCCCATAAGTAAATGGGAAGAATGGTTGAAGAATCCTAAATATCTCTGGATCTAGCTGTATTGGATATGTACCTCCACATCCTGCTAATTGCACTACCATTAAAATTATTGATATAGCCTTTCCTATATTTCCAAAAACACTCATAAGAGTATATATGATTATATTAAATATAATCCCAATAAAAGATGATATTAGAACAAGAATAATAGGATTTGTTGAATATACCCCAAGTATAAGTACATCCCCTAATGCTACAATTAAGCCTTGCATAAATCCTAATAATACAAAAAATAATAATTTCCCTAAATACTTTTGAGTAATTGTTATATCCTCATCTCCATCAAATTTAGGAGGATTCACCTTAAGTATTGATATTAACATTAATCCACCAACCCATAGTGCTAAAACTGAGTATATTGGTGTCATTGCTGATCCATAGTTTGGAACTTCATATATAGGCTTTTCAACAATATTTATAGGTTCTGAAATAAAATCTCCTATTAATTCTGGCCTACTTTGAAGTATAGAAATAATACTTATAATATCATTTTCATCAACTTCCTTTAAAGCCTCCCCTAGAAATTTTATTTGTGGAGAAAACTCTTTTAAAGTGGTTGATAGATCATTTGTTGATTTCCTAGCTAATTCACTTCCATCTATTCCAAGGGATAATATATTCCTTATATCATCATCTACCTTTTTAGAATCCTCTATTAATACATTAGCTGTTTTTAAAATATCAACCAAGTTATTTCCAATAATATTTATTTCTGGTTTAACCTTATCATTATATAATATTATCTCATCGTTAGTGTTTTTGATTAACTTTAAGTTTAGATTATTTATATCTTTTAATATCTCACCACTTAATTCGTTTTTATCTATTATATTTTTTTCAAGCTTTTCTAAAAGTACCTTCTGTTCTTTTAGAATACTCTGACTTTCTTTCAACTTGGCTATAAGAGTATTTATATTAGGAGAATTATTTATATTAGTCTTTTCTAGATAGTTAATTAATGATGTTATTCTTGCATCAATAATATCTATACTTTTTTGAGCTTCTCCAATTAACTTTACAACTGTTTCATTACCCTTATCTGTACTATTATTTATTAGTTCATCAATGGTATTATTTAGTTTTACAACCTCACTATTAATACCATTTAAAATTATATTTATATTTTCTAAAGCATTATTTATGGTTCCTTGAAGTGCAGTTACTTGATCTATTTTATTATTATTTCCATCTTGAAGTTTATCACCAAGTCCATTTATATCCTTTAAATTTTGTTGAAGTTCTAATAAATATTTATTTATTACCTCAGACTCTAAACTTGTATTATCTAATGATGATGTTATTTTATCTAAATTATCACTTAAATAAATAACTACTCTTCTAAATTGCTTTATTTCTTCCTTTTTAGAATCTAAATCACTTCCAACTAAATTTAATTCTTCAAATAATGTTTTATTAACTGAATTAATAAAGTTTTTTGTTATCTCATTTACTATTTGTTCCTCTGCAGCTTCCGTTATTTTTTCTGCAACTGGTGTTACCTTTCTATTAACTTTATATATTAGTTCAGGTTTTCTTGGTGTATCTGTAGTAATACTAGTTAATGACGAGGAAAAATCTTTAGGAATTTTTATCATTGCATAGTAACTACCATCAACTAATCCCATTTCTCCATTTTTCTCTGAAACAAAATCCCATCCAATTTTTTTATTATTTTTTAAAGATTCTTCTAGTTCCCTTCCAACATTAATACTCTTACCTTGTATCTCTGCTCCCTCATCCTCATTTACTATAGCTACTGGTATTTTCCCTGTATTTTCATATGGGTCCCAACAAGCCTTTATGTTCACCCATGCATATAAGCTTGGTAATAGACAAAGGGCTACTACAATTATTATTGCAATTGGGTTTCTTACTGTTTTTTTTATATCTCTTGTAAAGACTTTTAATATGTTATTCACTTCCGTCACTTCCTTAAGTTTTTGAATCACCTATTATAATAGCACTTTTTAAGTTCTAGTTTTTAAACAAAGATTAAACTTTCTGTGTCGATTTGTTCATTATATTGTAATATTTATACAGTGTATTTCTAATTAAAATAGTATTGTATTAACCATTCCCATATTTCTATCATATATTGAAATCAAAATAATTTTTTAAAGTGATTAAAGATGAATTATTGTATTGAACTCTCTAATTGTAAGTTACTTGGACAAGGTGCTGAAGGAACTGTTTATTTAAGTAAGGATGGATATGTATTAAAAACTTTTTCTAAGGATAAAAATGCTAAGGCTGAAGCTGATATACTTGTTAAAACCAAGAATAGTAGATTTTTTCCAAATCTTCATCTACTTGTTAGTAATTTAGTTATACGTGAATTTGTTGGTGGAAAAACTCTTTATGAACACATTGAAAGTAAAGGTCTTTCAAAAAAATTATCAATAGAGATCATTGATTTTATTGAAGATTTAAAGAAAATGAAATTTAAAAGATTAAACATAAGAAATGCTCATATTTTCATCTCAAAAAATGAGGAGCTTAAGGTTATTGACCCTAGAAAGGTTTTTACTAAAGCAACACCTTATCCTAAGGATATAATAAAAGTTTTATTAAAACATCAATTATTTGATGATTTCTTAAATCACTTAACACAATATAGACCTGATTTATTGTACTTTTGGATTGATGGATATAATTATGTAGCTAAACTAAATAAAGTATCACGCTATTGTAAATAAATAGCTAAAAAATAATCACATGAGAAACTCATGTGATTATTTTATTTAATTAATATAATGGATGCTTATCACAAAGAGCTTCAACTCTTACTCTTAATGCAGATAAATCACCATCTCTATTTTCAATTGCATCATTAACTATAGAAGCTATTTCTTTCATTGCATCTCCATCAAATCCTCTTGATGAAACAGCTGCTGTACCAATTCTGATACCTGATGTTACAAAAGGACTTCTTGTTTCGTTAGGTACAGTGTTTTTATTAACTGTTATTCCTATTGTATCTAATAAATTTTCTGCTTCTTTACCAGTTATATTTTTATTAGTTAAATCAACTAATATTAAGTGGTTATCTGTTCCACCTGATACTAGATTAAATCCATTTTTAACAAACTCTTCGCCTAAAACCTTACAGTTATCAACTACATTTTTCATATATTCTTTAAAACTTGGTTCTAATGCTTCCTTAAAACATACAGCCTTAGCAGCTATTATATGCATTAAAGGTCCCCCTTGCATTCCTGGGAATATATTCTTATCTAATGCCTTTGCATATTTCTCCTTACAAAGTATTAGACCTCCTCTTGGCCCTCTTAATGTTTTATGAGTAGTTGAAGTTACAAAATCAGCATAAGGAACTGGATTTTGATGCTCTCCTGCTGCTACTAATCCTGCAATATGAGCCATATCCACCATAAATAATGCTGAAACCTCATCTGCAATTTCTTTGAATTTTTTAAAATCTATTTCTCTTGCATAAGCACTAGCTCCTGCAACTATTAGCTTTGGTTTGTGTTCTATTGCAAGGCTTCTTACTACATCATAATCAATTCTTTCTGTTTCCTTATCAACTCCGTATGATACAAAGTTAAATAGTTTTCCTGAAAAATTAACTGGTGAACCATGTGTTAAATGCCCACCATGACTTAAATCCATTCCAAGAACAGTATCCCCTGGTTCAAGTACAGTGAAGTATACTGCCATATTAGCTTGTGAACCTGAGTGTGGTTGAACATTTGCATGCTCTGCACCAAATAATTCCTTAGCTCTTTCTCTTGCTATTTCTTCAATTTCATCAACAACGTGGCATCCACCATAATATCTTTTTGCTGGATATCCTTCTGCATATTTGTTTGTTAATGTTGACCCCATTGCTTCCATTACAGCTTTGCTTGCAAAGTTTTCTGATGCAATTAATTCTATCCCTTTTTGTTGTCTCTTTAGCTCTTTTTCCATTAAGCTATAAATTTCAACGTCCTGTTTACTTATGTTTTCAAAATTCATAATCTCACCCCAATTTATATTTTTGTTATTTAAAATAACGCCCTAAGATGATTATAAAATTTATAGTAGTATTTTACAACAAAAAATTTTAAATTCACCTTAGTTATGTTATACTAATCTAAGAATTTTGAAAGGATGATTTTTATGGAGATAAATAAAATACTTCACCTATCAACCCTAGCTGGTAAAACCATGTTAGAAAGTGGGGGTGAAACTTATAGAGTCGAGGAGACAATTTGTAGAATATGTGAATCTTTTGGTGTTGATGAAGCTGATGCTTTTGTTACTCCAACTGGAATCATGGTTTCTATTGTACATAACAATCAAACATACTCTCTTATTAAAAGAGTAACCTCTAGAGGGGTAGATTTAAATAAGATACATGAAATTAACGATATTTCTAGAAAACTTGGAAGTGAAATAATATCTATTGATGACTTTGATAAAGAACTCTTAAGGGTTATGACTGGTGAAAGGTATAACACCTTTGATACACTATTATTTTCTGCTATAGGCTCTGGTGCATTTGCTATGCTTTTTAATGGAACCTTTAAGGATGCTATTACAGCATTTATTGCTGGCTTAACAATTAAAGCATTATCAATATATTTCCAGAAAGTTAATTTAAATCAATTTTTTATTAATAGTATATGTGCAGGTATTGCTGCAATCCTTGTAATTATTATGTTTAATCTTGGTATTGCTTCTAATATTGATAAATCAATAATAGGAACCATTATGCTTCTTGTTCCAGGGCTTGCTATTACCAATGCAATTAGAGATACTATTGCAGGTGACTTAGTTTCAGGCTTAACTAAAGCCGCAGAGGCCTTTTTAGTTGCTGTTTCCATAGCAGTTGGAACTGGTGCCGTTTTAAGTTTCTATATAAATACTCTAGGAGGTGCAATATAATATGCTACTAAAGGTTTTTATTTCATTTCTATCTGCCTTTGGATTTGGTATTATTTTTAATATACGAGGTAAAAAACTTATATACGCTGCAATTGGTGGTGGATTAAGCTGGCTATTTTATGAGATTGGGCTTTTATTTAATTTTTCTGAATTGAATGCATTATTCTTTTCTTCAGTATGTTTTAGTATATACTGTGAAATTTTCGCTAGAATTCTAAAAACCCCTGTGACAACCTTAGTTGTTTGTGCCTTAATTCCATTAGTCCCTGGTGCTGGTATGTATAATACTATGTATGCTGCAGTAACTGGAGATGCACTCCTAGCTTTAGAAATTTGTATAAATACAATTGCTAGTGCTGGTGCCTTAGCTCTTGGTGTTGTATTTACTTCAACGCTTACTAGGTTTACTTTATCACTAAAAAAAATATAATTACATTGAAATACGCCATCCTCTTTGGCACAAGAGGATGGCGTATTTCTCACTCACTGGGGGGAACCAGTTTGTTCGTATTATTAATTTTTTCGATATCTACTGGGGGGAACCAGTATATACTAAGCATGTATTTTTCTTCAGTCACTGGGGGAACCAGTTTTTATATCTTTTGCTTTACATGCATATATTCTTATCGGTATCAACTGTTTTCCTGTTGATATTATTATAATACACCCATACATATAGTTTGTAAAGAGTTTTTTAATATCTTTTTATATATTTTTTGTTAAACCGTTTCAAGTTATCGTTTTCCTCTTAAGTAATTGTTTACAACTACTTTCATAAACTTCTTCTTCTTTTTCTAATAATAAAAACCCTAGAAATTTACCTTCTAGGGTCCAATTTATTTCCTTAAAAATTTAAGTCTAACTCTGCTTTCAATTCATCTGAAGCTTCTACTAATGGTAATCTTACCTCTTCAGAATTAATCATCCCACTCTTTGATAACAAATATTTTAATGGTGCTGGATTTGGCTCTTTAAATAATAACGGTATATTTTTACATATATCTTTCCATATAACTAAAGCATCTTTATGATTATTCTCACTAATTTTATTATACACCTTTAAAAATTTCTTAGTATCCAAGTGAGATGATGCCATTATTCCCCCTTGACCCCCCAGTGTTAAATTAGAAAAGAAGAATACATCTTCCCCTGTTAAAACTGAAAAATCTTTTGGTCTGTTCATAAGTAATGCTATACTTTGATCTGCATTTCCACTTGAATCCTTAATTCCAATAATATTTTTCTTCTCAGCTAACTTTAAAATAGTGGAATTCTCCATATTTCTTCCCGTTCTATATGGAATATTATATAATATAATCCCTAAATCAGTACTATCAGCTATTGCCTCAAAATGTTTTATTATTCCTCTTTGATCAGGTCTATTATAATATGGTGAAACTGATAATATTCCATCCATCTTATATTTTTCTACTACCTTTAATTTATCTATTAATTTACTTGTATTATTTCCACCTAATCCAACAAAAACTTTAACTCTATTCTTATTTTCTTCTTGGGTTATTTCAAGTAATTTTTCATATTCATATTCAGTAAGCGTTGGACTTTCTCCCGTTGTTGCTAGTGGTGTTAATCCACTTACTCCCTCTTGAATATAATGGTTAACTAATTTTCTATAAGCTTCATAGTCAACCTCCCCATTATTAAATGGTGTTATTAACGGAACAAATACTCCTTGTAACATAATAAAATTCCTCCCTTTATTATTTTTAATAATAATTTTTGGGCATTTTACATGTTTTACTGAACGAAAAAACCCATGAAGTATACTTCATGGGTAGAAAAATCTTTCAAATAACTTTTCAAACTTACATTCAATAAATGTAATATAGTAGTCCTCCACTTTCGTGACAGTTATGCATATATTTTATGCATTCCCAGAGAATCTAAATGCCTTTATTTTCTCTTCGGCTTCGTTACCTTTTAATATTTCTTAACATGTGCCCACTAGAAATATCTACTTTTTAAAGAAGCGCCTCTACCCAAATATTATTCTTTTCCTTATTGTACCACAAAATAATTTTATTGGCAAATAAGAATTTATCTTCCTCTTTTTTTCCTTGCTGCAGCTCTTTGTCTTTCTTTAAAGCTACCTCTTGATTTCTTTTCCTTCTTTGGTGCTTCAGATGTTTTCTTTCCTCTTGAAGGAGCTTCATCTCTTCTGCCCTTTGAAGATTTTGATTTTTCAAATTTCCCTTGTGGAGATGGCTTTCCGTTAGCATTCCTATTTTTAGCTTTACCTTGGTATCCTACACTATGCCCTTGCCCTCTAGGTCTAATTAAACAATTTGGACCACTTCCAATTAAATCCTCTCTATTAGCTTTCATTAATGCATCATAAACTAAATTATAATGCTTCGGATTTCTAAATTGAAGAAGTGCTCTTTGCATTGCCTTCTCTTCTTTACTCTTTGGAATATATACTGGCTCCATTGTTAATGGATCAAGTCCTGTATAATACATTGCAGTTGAATGTGTTCCTGGAGTTGGATAAAAATCTTGAACCTGTTCTGGTTGATATTTTATATCTCTTAAATACTCCGCTAGTTCTATTGCATCATGTAAAGTACTTCCTGGGTGACTTGACATTAAGTAAGGAATTAGATATTGTTCCTTTCCTAATTGCTTGTTAATTTTAAAGTATTTCTCTCTAAATTGCTCATAAGTCCTTCCAGCTGGTTTACCCATATACTTTAATACATTTTCAGATACATGTTCTGGAGCAACCTTTAACTGACCACTAACATGATGTTCAACTAATTCTTTAAAGAATTTATCATTCTTATCAGCCATTATATAATCATATCTAAGTCCTGATCTAACAAATGCTTTTTTAACCTTAGGTATCTTTCTTATTTTTCTTAAAAGACTTAAGAATTCTGAGTGATCTACCTCTAAGTTTTTACAAGGTCTTGGTGAAAGACATTGTTTTTTCTTACAAGCACCTATTGTTAACTGATGATTACAAGCAGGCTTTCTAAAGTTTGCTGTTGGTCCCCCAACATCATGAATATATCCCTTAAAGTCCTTAAGTTCTGTAATCTCCTTAACTTCATCTAAAATAGATTCTTCACTTCTACTTTGTACCGCTCTTCCTTGATGGAATGTTATTGCACAGAATGAACAGTTACCAAAGCATCCTCTTGAACTTACAACTGAGAATTTCACCTCTTCAATTGCTGCAATTCCACCATCCTTTTCATATATTGGATGATATGTCTTAGTATATGGAAGCGCATAAACCTCATCTAATTCCTCTCTTGTAAGAGGCATCTCTGGTTTATTAACAACAACATATCTTTGTCCATGAGGTTGAACAAGCATACTTCCTCTTACTGGATCTTGCTCTTCATACTGTATTTTAAAGGCTTCACAATACTTTATTTTATCTTCTGATACTTCTTTAGCTGATGGAAGCATTATATAATCTTCATAAACCTCATCTAAAGATTCAACTACGTAACATGTTCCATTAATGTGTCTTATGTATTTAGCATCAAAGCCATCATTTAAAGCATTTGCCACCTCAACAATTTGCTTTTCACTCATTCCATAAACTAAAAGATCTGCACCAGAGTCAATTAGCATTGAGTTTCTAACATTGTCTCCCCAATAATCATAGTGAGCAAATCTTCTAAGGCTAGCCTCAACGCCTCCTATAACTATATTTACATTTTTAAAAGCTTCTCTAATTTTGTTACAATATACTATTGTCGCTCTATCAGGTCTTTTACCCATTACCCCACCTGGAGTATATAAATCCTTTTCTCTTAACCTTTTAGAAACTGTATAGTGATTAACCATAGAATCCATATTACCTGCATTTACTAAAAATCCAAGTCTTGGTCTTCCTAGTTTTTTAAAGTCATCTAAGTTATGCCAATCAGGCTGTGGAATAATACCAACCTTATATCCTGCACTTTCTAATACCCTAGAAATTATTGCAGTACCAAAGCTGTGGTGATCTATATAGGCATCTCCTGTAACTATAATAAAGTCACATTGATCCCATCCTCTTTCTTCCATATCTCTTCTACTGATTGGTAAAAATTTATTGTTATTCATTTTTTCACCTTCACTTATGTTTTTTGAAAATCATTATTGATTATAACACTTCCCTTTACATATTACAAAGGGAAAAAACTACAACACACTCTATATTTCTATTTCTTTTGGATCTTCCTCATCAAAAAGCATAAACCATTCATCACTACCATGCTCTGCATCAAAGGTTGCAATCTTATCTATTGGTAATTTTATATACTTACCTGTAGCCTCTACTGCCACATCACCATTTTCTAATATTATTTCTCCAGTTCCCTCAAACATTCTTGAAGTCTCTTTTGTTATTCTACCCACAACTTTAACCTGTCCCTCATGAGGTACTGGCTTTCTATATTTCGTAGATAATTCTATTGTTACTCCCCAAATTTGAGGATTATTTATTGATACTGCTCTCCCAATTGTTTCATCTAAAAGAGCTGCTGAAATTCCACCATGTAACCTTCCAGGGTAACTTTGATGTATATCTTTTAAATTTGCTATTCCAACTAACTCTCCATTTTCTAGCTCAAAAAACCTTGTTTTTAGCCCTAAATCATTTTCCATTCCACAAACTATACAAAGTTTACTATTATGCTGTTTATTTGTTACCTTCTGTTTAACCATTTAACTCGCCCCATTTTCTAAATTTATGCTTTTTCACACTATTATATATTACACCTATGTTTTCATTCTTGCAAGGCAGCTCCTCTATAGTTATAATATGTACAAAGGAGATGATTTTTTGAATATCTTACTTATGTATTTAATTATAATTAACGTTATTACATTTCTGTTAATGTATGTAGATAAAAATAGAGCTAGAAAAAAATTATGGAGAATCCAAGAGAGTACATTATTTACTTTAGCCATAATTGGAGGAAGCCTAGGTGAAATAATTGGAATGTATGCCTTTAGACATAAAACCAAACACCTAAGCTTCAAATTAGGATTGCCATTAATACTAATTATTGAACTTGTTATTACCTTCAAGTTAATTCTCTAATATTATTTCCTTAATTTAAAATATTTATACCTTAAATTTTTAATTAAATTCTAATGTACCCTCTGGTATCTCCTCACCATTTAGGAAGCTATGAAGTTTTTCCTTTGTAGCTCCCACATCACATATAAATCCAACCTCTGATACTACCCAAGCTTTCTTAACATCATCCTTTAATGGAAATTTATTTTTATTAATTTTATCAGTACCAATTTTTAAACATGATATACCAAGTCCAACCAATTCTCTTGTTTTTAAACTTGTCTCAACCTGTGGTATAACATCAGATATTACACTTAAAAATTCGGATATAGCTCCTCCTAAAATTAATTTATTTATGCTATTTACTACTCTCTTTTGTTTTTTAGCTTTACTTTCTTTTCTAATAGTCTTTTCCTTTAAATACTCTATACCTGCTCTCCCAGTTAATACGTATTTATTGCCATCAATTTTTTTGTAGTTTTTTCCTTCAACTTCATTATCTGTTAATTCTAAGGTTATTCCTCCTAACTTATCAATAACCTTTTCAATTATTGTATAATCTACTTTAACATAATTATTAATAGATAAATCAAAACTTTCATTTAAAAATGCTATTGTTTTTAGCACTCCATCTTTATTATATACTCGTCCAATTTTTTTATCATTAACAAAACAGTTTTTTAAAAAACTAGCTACATTTATTCTTCCTTTTTTCTTATTTATTTGTAGAAGTATCATACTATCACAAAGCCCTTTATCTGTGATAAATATACCAATATTTTCAGAACCTTCTTTTCCCTCATAAACCTTCAAGTTTTCTGTAATATTAACTCTGTTAACCTTAGATATTTGAGTACATATATACCCAGCCCCTAAGGTCAATAATAGTGCTTTCTTTGCCATTGTATATCCCCCTAAGACTTATACCATTTATTAATTAAATAGTGAAGAAGTACATACAATCATTTTCCGTTACCCCTTCACCTTTTATTTCTATTTAATTTTACTAAAACAATCTTTAACTTCCTCTATACTTTTGAACTTCTCATCTATTGCCATCAGTCTTCTTATGAAACATTTTTCCCTATTTGTTAAATTAAGTTCCTGATACCAAGGTCTTTTCTTATTATCTTTTGCTTCAAAACTTGTATAATATAAATGTAGAATAAAATCACCTAAATACCAAAAATCTAAATCCTCTGTATACTTTTCATTGTTTATAAATCTTGCAAGACCGAAATCGATTAAAGCTAAACTCTTGTCTTCCCGTAAAATAACATTAGATACTCTTATATCCTTATGAACAACATTGTTATTCTCTAAAATTTCTATTAGATTTATAATTTTATCAGTAATATCATATATTTCACTTTTAGTAAAGACATAATTTTCTTTATATATTATTTCCTCAAAAGTACTTCCTTCTTTGTACTCTAATATATACCCTCTTCTTCCATCATCCTCAAAAGATGTTATAAATTTAGGAAAACATTCATAATCTAATATCTTTAAAATATCTCTTTCAAATTTTATTTTTTCCTTAACTTCATAAAGCATATTTTTTTTCAACTGCTTAATAACTACCCTATTATTTAAATTATCTTTTCCTAAATATGCAATTCCATATCTACCTTCACCAATTATTTTTAATATCTTATACTTACTACATAAGTCACCTATTTTATATCTTTTATCCCATTTAAATATATTCATGAACCTTTATGACCACCATGAGCGTGAACTGCCACTATGACGTCTTCTTCTATGTCTTCTACTTGAAGAAAAAGATCTACTAAATATTGATATTGAACTAAATAAACTCCTACTTGTTCTTCTTCTTCTTTGATAATGACTATGCCCATGATGAGACCTTCTTCTTCTTCCACTATGGGACCCACTGAAAACACTGCTTAAAATACTACTAAAAAAACCCATTTTAAACTTCTCCTTTTACCATTTATTTGTGTATATACCTTTATCTTTAATATATTTTAAATATTCCTATTTAAAATATATTACTTATTTACCCAAATTACAACTATATTTTAAATAATATCCACCTACAAGTTTTTAATACATATTTTAGGTCATATTCCCTTACCTTATGCCATTATAAAATTTAACAAACTAATCTAAGAATAATAAATTATATACTCTATTCTGCTATAAAATAAAAAATCCCCTAAGGGATTTTCTATTTATGAAAGTATTAATTTTTTTACAACCTGAGCTATAGTTACTAAATCACAAATTTTTATAGACTCTTCTTTTGTATGTGGCTTAGTTTCTCCTGAAGCTAAATTTACAACCTTTATACCATGTCCGTTAAAGATATTAGTGTCACTTCCTCCACCTGTTTGAGTTGTTGAAGGAGTAATCCCCATTTTTCTAAATACCTTTTTAGCTCTTTCTACAACTTCATGACCTTCATCTACAACAAACTCTCCATATAGTCTACTAACATCTACCTTTATCTCTCCACCATATGCTTCACATACCTCTTTAAATGTATCAACCATATGCTTTGTTTGAATATCTAAACTTTCTATAACAGTACTTCTAGCTTCAGCTTCTATTTTAACCTGTGGGCATACAACATTTGTTGCAACTCCTCCAGAAATTGTTCCAATATTTGCTGTTGTATTTTCATCAACCCTTAAAAGCTTCATTTTTGAAATTGCATCACTTGCTATTTGTATAGCACTTATTCCATCCTCAGGACATACACCAGCATGAGCAGGCTTTCCAATTATCTCTACAATTATTTTATCTTGAGCTGGTCCTTTTATAGTAATACTTCCAGGATCTCCACTAGTATCAAATACATATCCTATCTTAGATTTTATATTTTTATAATCTAATTCCTTAGCACCAAACATTCCAACCTCTTCAGCAATTGTAAATACAATCTCTATTGGACCATGAGAAATTTTTTCTTCTTTAATTGAAGTTAACGCTTCTATAATCGCTGCAATACCTCCCTTATCATCCCCTCCAAGTATTGTTGTTCCATCACTATAAATTATTCCATCCTTTATAATTGGATTTACTCCTTTTCCAGGCTTTACAGTGTCCATATGACATGAAAATAAAATTGGTTCTTTATTTAAATCACCATTTATTTTAACAATAATATTTCCGAAATTACTTCCAAACTTTTTTCCTGAATCATCTACCTTAGCTTCTATTCCTAAACTACTAAAATCTTTAACTAACCTTTCACCAAATGCTTTTTCATCATAACTCTCAGAATCAATCTTTACATATTCTATAAATCTTTTTACTACTCTTTCCTCATTAATCATTTAAAAATCCCTCCTCTTATGTCTATTATGTAGTTTACCCTTTGTTAATCCTATCTATGTTTAAATTTAACACTATCAGCTTCTATTCTCAAGAAAAAGATTCAATACTATATAACTTATTTTTCTTAAACTTTCAACAAAATTCATTAAAACATATTAAATCAGTAACAATTTGCCCTAAAAAAAATATACTATTATTAAGCAAAACCTAAAAATCTTATTTACAAAGGAGATAACAATATGTCTACAAACGAAAAAAACAGAAATACTTGTTCTTGCAATTCTAACGACTTATATAAACAAGGCTATTACTCAAGTAATTTTGAAAACAATTGCTGTGAAAGACATGAACACGAACATGATCATGATGACGAATTAGATTGTTGCTTCCCTCAACAAAAACCTCATCACAAAGAAGCTCCAGCTAGAAGAGGAGAACCTTGCAACTGTTGTAAACACGCTCTTCAACATGCAATGAAATTACTTTTCTGTTCTCCATTCAATAGCTATATTGATCCTGCTAAATTCACATTAGTTACAGCTTTATTTACAACTGCTGCTGATGCAACTCAAATTAAGAATATCTCTTCTTGTAATGGAGACGGTATAACTTATAATGATGGAACAACTCAAACCTATACAACTTTCTGTGATCTAACTGGATTTACTGCAACATTATTAACTCCAGCAACAAACGTTCCTTTATTTTTACAAGCAATTAAAGCTATAATTCCATGTTATGATTCAGAAAGACAATGTTGTAACAATGATTCTTGCTGCTGTAATTCAAGTAAAGCTTCTTATTTATCAGGAACATTAAGCACAGTTGATGTTAGTGCTGATGGATTTAATGGTAATGCTGTAATCACAAAACTAACAGTTGCTGCTATTACAGATGATTTAGCTATTTTAGTTGATGCAGCTACTGGAAAAGTATATTTTATATGTCTAAATGCTTTAAGATTAATTGGTTAATAGTTCCGTTTAATAGTATTGTTAAACAAAACAGAGGGAGTATTTTTTCTATACTCCCTCTTAAACTTTATAATAGTTCTAATATTTCATTTTTTGATAATGAGGTTATAACATTACCTCCATCATATCCACCACTAAGAACCTCATTGATGAGTTCTTTCTTTTCCTCCTGAAGGTTAATTATCTTATCTTCAATAGTACCCTCAGCAATAAACTTTAATACTTCAACAACATTTTTTTGACCAATTCTATGTGCTCTATCTGATGCTTGTTCCTCAACTGCTGGATTCCACCAAGGATCAAAATGAATTACTGTACTTGCAGAAGTTAAATTCAATCCCGTTCCCCCTGATTTTAAGGAAATTAAAAATATAGCTCCACCTTCATAGTTGTTAAACTCATTAACTAACTCCATTCTTCTCTTTGCAGTAACCTTTCCATCTATATAGAAATACTGCATTTCATTTTTATCTAACATTTTAGAAATGATACTTAGCATTGAAGTAAATTGAGAAAATAATAGTATTTTTTCTCCCTTTTCAATACGTTCCTTAACAACCTCTAAAAGCACCTCTATCTTTCCAGAACCACCCTTATAATTCTCTATAATCAGTTCTGGATGTAAACATAGCTGTCTAAGCTTAGTTAAGTAAGATAGTATTGTTATTTTATCTCCTTCAAAATTTTGATCCTCCATAATTGATTTAATATTAGCTACGTAGCTTTGGTATACCTTTTTCTGCTCCTTATTAAGTTCTATATAATACTTTTTCTCTATCTTATCAGGAAGCTCTAATAAAACCTCACTTTTTAATCTTCTTAAAATAAAAGGTTTGATATATTTTTGAAGAGTTTCCATTGAGTCTTTACCACTTATGAATTTACTTTTAAATTTATTAATGTTCCCTAAAAAATTAGGCATTACAAAGTCAAATATACTCCATAACTCTAAAATATTATTTTCAATTGGGGTTCCTGTTAACGCAAATCTCACCCTTGACTTTATACTCTTAATAACTTTAGTGTTTTGAGCAAAAGAATTTTTTATATTTTGTCCCTCATCAATAAGACATATATTAAACTCAATGTTATTATAGTCATCAATATCATTTCTTAATGTTCCGTATGTAGTCAATATAATATCATACTTATTGATATTCTTTAAAATCACTTTTCTTTCTCTCTTGCCACCATGAATAACACCAACATTTAATGATGGGGCAAATTTCTTAAACTCATTTTTCCAATTATATATAAGTGATGTAGGAGCAACAATCAAATGTGTCCCCTCTCTTTCTGAAAGTAGAAATCCTATACTTTGAACAGTCTTTCCAAGTCCCATCTCATCAGCTAAAATACCACCAAAACCAAGATAACTCAATGTTTTAAACCATTTATATCCAACAACCTGATATTCCCTTAATGTAGCTTTTAATTCTTTTGGAATATCTAACTCTAAACTCTCTAAATTATTTAATCTATTAGTTATATTCTTTACCTCATCTTTTCCTTTAACAAAGGATAACTCATTTTTATCTAAATAACTTTCAAGTAAAAAAGCCTTATTAGAACTCATAAAAAATTTAGAAATATTTTTCTCATTCTTTCCTATATCATCTATCATATTAAAAAACTCTTTAGTTTTTTCATCATTTAAAGATAAAAAACTTCCATCCTTTAGGCGATAAAATTTTTTATTTTCTTTAATAGACTTTAAAATTCCCTTGTATTCATCCTCATTTACATCCTCTATATTAAAAGAGATCTCAAAATAATCATTCTCTGTTTTTTTAATATTACTTTTAATCTTTGGTGTTGTTGATTTAGACTTTTCTTTGAATGCATCTGAGTAAAAAACTTCTCCTAAAACTTCTAGTTCTTTATACTCAGCAGTAAAGAAATTATACAATTCTTCTTCATTCCCCATAAATATAAACTCTTTATTATCTTCGTATAACTTAAGCTTCTTTAGTAATATTTTTATTTCACTTTCTTTTTTATAGTCTCTAATAATTATACCCTCATCCTCTTCATTGAACTGAGATATTTTATTATCACCATAAATAAATTCAACATCTATAACTACATTGTTTTTCTTTATGTCTATATAAAACTTTGCTTCCATAGGATATTCCTTAATTAACTTATCAAGTTTTTCATCTATCTTTATATTATTAGATATTTTTCTAAACCTAGGTAATACATTATTAAAGAATACCTTCTCATCTTCCTTCATTATTTCTAATTTAGTTGACTCATTAAATAAACTAAGAGTTTTATCAACTATCTCTCCATCATCATTATTCATTATATATAAATTATTTTCATAAAAATATACATTAGTTTTCCTTGCTATTTTCACTGGCATATGACCTTCATAATTTACTTCAAATTTATTATCCTTTTCTAAAACACTTAAATTTAAAGGGATTCCCTCTATAACTCTCATTTGTGTTCCATTAAAACTAATATCTCTATTTTTATAAAGCTTTAAAAATCTAGAAATTACTCCTACTGGTATATTTACTTCCTTTCCCTTAATAGGCTTCTGATAAGTATATCCTCCATAAAATTCATATATACTTGCAAACTCATCTAAAAATTCTACTACTTCAAAATCCTCTTTGCTAAACTTATCCACCTTGGGATTATAAGTAAATTCTTTCCCATATGTAATTTTATCTTTGTTTCTTGTTGCCGTTATAAAATCCATAACGTTTTTAAGAGAATACATTCTATCTGTTCCTATTTTAAAATCCACCGTAAAATACTCTTCCCTCATACTTGGTCCCTTATATATACTAGGAACTAAATTAACTAGCTTTCCTCCACTTTCCTTATCAGTAATTGTGTTAACTAATTCCTTAAAAGGATTCTTTGGATTTGTTTTTTCAATAAATTGTTCTCTATTAATAAATTCAAGCATAGTTGCTACTATATGCTTGCACATATAATTTTCTCTATAATATGAATTTTTATTATAATCTTCACATTCACATTCAGTATAAAGTATACTCCCATCTATGCCATCAAGTATAATTTGATTATTATATATCTTTTTATTATCATAGTCAGAAAGTACGTTAGAGGTTATTTTAACTTCTCCTGTATTTTCATCCTCAGCAAAATACATGGTGGAAATATGCCCTTTTGATTGAATTTTTCTTCCTCTAATATTTTTATTTCCTTGATTTATTATATTAAAATTTTTAATTATTTTATTTAAATCCAATGTGATCACCCCTTAAACTTTCTATAATTATATTACTGTAAAGCTACTTTACTTACAATGTAAATTTAAAAGAGATGTCTTTAACATCCCTTTTATACCTAATAATATTTATCTATGCCTTCTATGCTTTCCTTTTCTACGGCTATTATCATTATATCCCCTCATAGGATTATTCATACCTTGCATTAACATATTTATTAATGGTGCCATGTTATTCATATCATTATTCATGTTACCATTCATATTTGAATTATTATTTCCAAGACCATTATTTAATATATCATTAAAATTATTCATATTCATATTTTGTTGGTTCCCTTGGAATTGTTGTTCATCATTACTTTCATCACTATTCTCAGAGGAGTTCATATTATTAGAGGTATTCATATTTTGATTTTGTGTATTATAATTGTTCATATTATTTCTATTCATATTTTGAGGGTTCATATTGTTTCTATTCATATTTTGTTGGTTCATATTATTTTGTTGTCCCATCATTTGAGAAAACATTTGAGCCATATTATTCATATTCATGTTATTCATATTATTTGGAGCACCTTGTCCTCCACCCATAGAACCCATAAGCATATTCATTAATGGATTGTTTCCCATCATATTTCCTTGTGGTTGGTTTCCTCCCATCATAGGGTTTCCTCCACCCATCATGCTCATAAGCATATTAGCCATATTATTGTTTCCTCCACCTCCCATCATATTCATTAGTGGATTACCTCCACCTCCTCCACCAAACATATTCATTAGTGGATTGTTTCCCATCATTCCCTTTTGACCATTTCCACTACCCATCATTCCAAATAACATGTTCATTAATAATGGATTCATACTTGTACTCCTTTAGTATTGCTTTATATATAGTATTTAAATTTTTTTAAATGTGTTCCTTGATTTTTGGTACATACATATTCTTTTTGCATAATATTTTAAGGAAGGAGTGATATATATGAATGAGAAAATAATAAGCTTTCTATTGTGCGTTAATGATTTATTTGCCTTTAGAAATTGTAAGATTTTTTTAGAAAATCTTATAGTCCCAGATGGTTTTGAAATTGAAGTTCTTCATATTACCGAAGCTAAATCAATGACTAATGGATATAATCAGCTTCAAAAAATAGCAAGAGGAAAATATAAAGTTTATATGCACCAAGATGTTTTTATAACTAATCCTCATTTTATTCCTGATACATTAAATATATTTAAGGATGAAAATATTGGAGCTATAGCTATGGTTGGTTCTAAACTACATGAGTGTACTCCTATTTGGTGGGATTCTAATGAGCGTTATGGAAGGGTTTTTGAATTTAGACATGATCATCTCTATCTACTTTCCTTTGATATTCCTGAAAGTAACTATACTGAAGTAGATTTAGTTGATGGACTAATGCTAATTACACAATATGATACCCCTTGGAGAGATGATTTATTTGATGGATGGCACTTTTATGATGCCTCTCAATGTATGGAAATTAAAAAACTTAACAAAAAGATTGTAGTACCAAAACTTGAATCACCTTGGTGTATTCATGATTGTGGAAATGTTTCAATGGATGGTTTTAATTACTACAAACAAGTCTTTTTAAATGAATATGCATACTTATTAGATGAATTATTTTAATATATAATTACTAACTAAAAAAAATCTCCAAATATACTTTGGAGATTTTTTTATTATATTCTTCTTGTTATAAATGTTGTTATTGTAAATACAGCTAAAGTTGGTATTATCCAAGCAAATCCCGAATTACTAAATGGTATAAATTCTAAATTTAAGCTTGTCATCTTTTCTAATTCGCTTAATAAGCCAAACATGAATGATGTACCTATTGCAACTCTTACAGCATTTAAATTTTTTATGTATTTCTTTAATAATGTTGTAACTATTAAAGTTATTGCTACTGGATATAATATATTTAATATAGGTCCTGATATTTTTACAATATTATCAACCCCTAACGAACCAATAACGATACTTATTAAAGCTATTACAATTGCATTAATCTTGTATGGTAACTTTCCATTAGATACTTTTTCAAAGAAGGTTGCTCCTGCTGTTAAAAGACCAATAGATGTTGTTAAACAAGCAAGTCCCATTGCTATACCTATTAAAACCCCTCCAAAATCACCTAAAACAGCTTTAGATATTAATAATAATAATCCAGTCTTCCCTATTTCACTTCCAGTTAAAGTTGTTGTTTGAGCACCTAAATACATTAATCCACCGTAAACCAATGCTAGTCCTACAACTGCAACCAAACTTGCCTTTAAGGTTACTTGTGTTATCTCTTTTCCTTTATATCCCTTATCCTTAATAGTTGATATTATAATAGCTGCAAATAACAGTGCAGCTATTGCATCCATTGTTTGATATCCTTCTACTAATGATGTTGATAATACAGAAGTTGCTTCCGTTGAAACTACTCCTCCAATAGGTGATATAATTCCTTTTAATATTAATAATGATAATATCAGAATTAATACTGGAGTTAAAAATTTTCCTATTATATCTATTATAGAACTTCTTCTTAATACAAAAATTAAATTTATTGCGAAATAAATAATCATTGATACAAAGGGACTAATCCATGAAAAATATGGCTGTATTGCAAGCTCATATGTTGTTGCTGCAGTTCTTGGTATCCCAAGCATTGGCCCTATTGCTATAAATATTACTGTTGAAAGTATTATTGCAAACTTAGGACTCACTCTTAATGATATTGATTCTAAGCTTCCATCTCCCTTTGAACATGCTATTATTGCTAATAAAGGTAGTCCAACTCCAGTTAAAACAAATCCTATAATCCCAAATATAAATTTATCCCCTATTATATTTCCTAAAAGTGGTGGAAATATAAGATTTCCTGCTCCAAAAAATATTGCAAATAAGGCAAACCCTACTACTATACTATCTTTAGTTTTTTTATTCATAAATTTTACCTCTTCTCTAATTTTAATATTTCATTAAAATTATTTGTTTTTACGACTAATATCAATAATAATATCATCATTTTAGTGTTATTTCAATAATTTTTTTTAATATTTTTTTGTTTTTATTAAATTAGGTTATTCATTTATTGTAGAATAAATTTATTATAAGACAAAAAAAGAAATGCCTTTTCAAGCACTTCTCTCATATCACAGTATTATAACAATATTTTTTTAGCCTTTTCTTGAGTTTCCTTAAAATTCTTTAACTCTTCTCTAGTTGGCACCCCTAAATTATGCATCGAAAACCTAATAGTTGTAAATGGTAATGGAACTCTATAATTATCCCACCTCTTAGTTAAACTAATTTTCTTAGTCACATTAATTTTAACTCCTATTAACGGCTTATTAGATTCATTTGATAACATAAATCCTATTTTCTTAGGTTCATGTAAAGGTCCTAATGGACCATCTAACGCTATTGCTATTGTAGTTTTATCTACTTTAGATTCATTAATTAAATCCTTGAAAAATCCCCTTAGCTTCATTCCATCTGGCATTCTTAACGTTCTAGCACCATAATAATAAAGGATATTTTCAATAAAATCGCCTCTTCTATCAGCAGTAACAATGCCTTTAATATTCTCTTTTCTCTTTGCCACATAATCTAAAATTAAGTTCATTATAGAACTATCCTTATGCCAAAATCCTAATATACAATTTCTAAGTTCATCTAATGTAAATTCCTCCGAATTGATAAACTCAATTTTACTTGTCCTAATTACAAAATTTAAATATATAATAAAACTTCTTGCTAAAAATCTAGCTTTTAAATCCCTAATGGGTAGCTTTCCACTCATATCCATGTCCTTCCTTAAATTGTCTTTCTAAAACCTCTTCATAACTCTTTTCAGCCATTGAAGCTATAGTTGAATTTAAATATGCAAGAGATGTTTTATAAGCCCCTTCCCTAATCTCATCCATATGTTCTTTATTAGTTAATAAACAAACTACTTTATCAACCCATTCATTAACATCTTCCTTTGTCATATATCCATTTTCACCATTAATAACCACGTCGCAAACCCCTGTTGCATCAATGGCCACAACTGGATTTTTGGCCGCCATAGCTTCTAACAATACAATACCTTGAGTTTCAGACTTTGATGCAAATAAAAACATATCACAAGCTCTATAATAATTACCTATTATATCATTACTAATGCTATTTAAAAACTCAACATTATCACTTAATCCTAAACTAACACATTTTTGTATTAAGCTCTCCTTTAAATTACCTTGCCCTATAACCAACAGCTTAAAATCATCTCCAATTCTACCCTTCAATTCCTTTAATCCATTAATTATAAATTCTATATTCTTCTCTTTTGTTAGTCGTGATACTGTACAAAAAAGATATTGTTTCCCATTTAAATGTTTATCTCTTATTTTTTTGCTTTCTTCCTTATTTTCTATAAAGTAACTTTCATTTAATCCAGTTGGCAATATATCTATGTGTCTCCTTACTCCATGACTCTTTAAATTTTCTTTAATCATTTTTGTAGGCGCAAAGATTAAATTACATCTATTACAGAATTTTTCAATTACCGTTGGAACTAATTTACTGTATGTAAAGTCCATAGTTTTTTTCTCTAAACTTTTTAATATCTTAATATTTTCTTTCTCATGTCTTTTTTGAATAAAATTATATAATCCAATATGATGTAAATACTCCTCATACTTAGTATGATAAGTTAAAACAACTGGCACTTCATACTTATTACCTAAGTATAATCCAATCCAGCCCATTAACATGGGATGATGAACATGTATTACGTCAATTTTAAGTTTTCTAAATTCGGTTTCTATATCTCTATCAAATATATTTGGTATAACAAAAGAATCCTTATTTCCCTTAAATATTCTATATCTTATTATATCCTCTTCAACTTCTTCACACTTTTCATATTTAGGTGCGAATATATATACTTCATGTCCTATTTTTCTTAAGCCTTCTGCTAATCTTTCTATAGATATTGGAACTCCTCCAATAAATGGTTTGTAGTTATTCGTTAGCATTGCTATTCTCATTTCAATCACCTCATAAACTTAGGCTTATATTTCCCTATTCTAATATATATCACTATAATCTAGTTTGATACTCTTTTATAAAGCTAATTACACTAATACACTTAATACCTTATCACCAAAAAAATACCCTGACCCAACAAATACAAGATTCCATAAAAATATTCCTGCTGTTGATGATATAGTGTATTTAATAAAATTCATTTTTAATGCCCCTGCTGGAATAGAAATAATAGTTCTCACAACAGGTAGTAATTTAGATGCAAACACCCAAAAATTACCTTTATCCTTAAGCTTTTCTATATTCTTTTCCAATACATCCTTTTGCTTTGGAAACTTTTTAATATATTTTGCAATAACAACATCCCCAAACCTTCTTCCAACAAAATATAATACCCAACTTCCAACTAATCCAGCAAAAACTGAAACTAATATTGTCATTGTAAAACTTCCACCACTTCTCGAAGCCCACATGCCTGCAACTGGCATTATAACTCCAGCTGGAAATCCTGGTAAATTTAAATATTCTAAAAATACAATTATAAACAAAAATAATAATCCATAATCTGATAAGTAGCTTGTTATTAATGAAACATCCATTATAATATCTCTCCTTAAAAATTCTCTCTTGTTTAATTTATTCTTTATTAACTACTTTTATTTTATCTATAATAGCTTAATTTCCAATTAAAGAATTATTAATATTTTCTTAATAATCTATACATATTTCATTTTAATACAAATTACTCATTTTTACAATTAAATTAAAAAAGTGCCAGTTTATTTTAAACTGACACTTTTTATTAAATCCATAATCTGATAATACTATCGATAATATTAGCTGATATTATAAAGGTTATTATAACTATGAAAAAAACATGCTCAAAGGATATTATATTAAAATAATCTCTCCATTTATCAATCTCTTCAAGTGGTTTACCCCATATCCCTTTTATAAATAATCCACCAAAAAACAATAGAGAAATCCCTGTAATTAGGAGAATTACACTTCTTAAACCTAGTGCTGCATCTAGAATATTCCCCTTTGCAATCATCAAAGAAATTAAAAACACAAGTACGGCCAATACTATATTTATAATCCCTCCAATTGCTAACGCCTTAAATATATCCTTTATTATTTTCTTAATCTTTAATTTAGTTTCTTCCATAATTTATTTCCTCCTAATTAGCAAACCCACACCCTTATGTCAGTCCCTGTTATTTGTATAGGTGACACGCTACAAAATGTCCTGGTTCTACTTCCTTTAATTCTGGTGCTACCTTGCTACATTCATCTTTAGCATATTCACATCTACCTAAAAATCTGCACCCTGGTGGTGGATCTATTGGTGATGAAACATCTCCTGGTAAAATAATTCTCTCTCTCTTAGTTTCAACATCTGGATCAGCAATTGGAATAGCTGATAATAATGCCTTAGTATAAGGATGTAGAGGTTTATGATATAACTCCTCACTCTTAGTAACCTCAACCATTGTTCCTAAGTACATAACTGCAACTCTGTCGGAAATATGCTTAACTAATGAAAGGTCATGAGCTATAAATAAATAAGTTAATCCAAGTTCTTGTTGAAGCTTAACTAATAGGTTAACAACTTGAGCTTGAATAGACACATCAAGGGCAGATAATGGTTCATCACAAAGTATAAACTTTGGATTAACAGCTAATGCTCTTGCAATACCAATTCTTTGTCTTTGTCCACCTGAGAATTCATGAACGAATCTATTAGCATGCTCCTCATTTAGTCCAACTAGATTTAAAAGTTCTTGTATTCTAGCAGTTCTTTCTTCCTTAGTTTTACATAACTTATGAATATCAATTCCCTCTGCAATAATATCTCCAACTGTCATTCTTGGATCTAATGATGCATATGGATCTTGGAAAATTACTTGAACTTCTTTAGAAAATTCAAATTTTTCTTTTCTGCTTAAAGCATGTACATCTTTACCATTATATAAAACAGTTCCATCTGTTTTAGAATACATTCCAACAACTGTTCTACCTGTTGTTGTTTTTCCACATCCTGATTCTCCAACTAATCCTAAAGTTTCTCCTTCTTCTAAATGGAAGGAAACATTATCTACGGCTTTAAGAACTCTCTTTCCGCCAATATTAAAATATTTTTTTAAGTTTTTTACTTCTAATAAAGCCATTTTAGTTTTCCTCCTCTTTAGCAGTAAATTCTGTCTTTGGTGCATATTCATGGTGTAACCAACAATATGCTTCATGTTCTTTATCAAATTTTGATACTGATGGCTCTTGCTTTTTACAAATTGGCATAGCATAATTACATCTAGCTGCAAAAGGACATCCAACTGGAGGATTTAATAAATCTGGTGGTGTACCAGGTATTGCAATTAACTCCTCTTTGTTTTTTAAATCTAATCTTGGTACAGCTTTTAATAATGTTTTTGTATATGGATGTTTTGTATTATAGAATACTTCTCTAGCAATTCCTGTTTCAACAACCTTCCCACCATACATAACAACTATTCTATCAGCAAGTCCAGCAACAACCCCAAGGTCATGTGTTATAAGGATTACTGATGTATTTAATCTGTCCTTTAAATCCTTAATAAGTTCTAATATTTGAGCTTGAATTGTAACATCAAGTGCAGTTGTAGGCTCATCAGCTATTAAAAGCTTTGGAGTACAAGCAAGTGCAATTGCAATCATAACTCTTTGTCTCATTCCACCTGAGAATTCATGTGGATATTGATCAACTCTACTTTCAGGATTTGGTATTCCAACAAGCTTTAGAAGTTTAATAGCTTCATTTTTAGCTTCTTCCTTACTCATATTCTTGTGTTCAATAAGATTTTCTGAAATTTGCTTTCCAACCTTCATTGTTGGGTTTAACGAAGTTAAGGCATCTTGGAATATCATAGCAGCCTTTTCCCCTCTAAATCCTCTCCATTCTTTCTCACTAAACTTTAGTATATTTTCTCCTTCAAATACTAATTCACTATTTTCACCAATAATTGTATTGTCTGGAGGTAAAAGATTTAATAGAGATTTAGAAGTAACTGTTTTACCGCATCCTGATTCTCCAACTATGGCAAGAACCTCACCCTTATCAATATGAAAATTAACTCCTCTTACTGCTTGAACAACTCCAGCGTAAGTTTTAAAGCTAACTCTTAAGTCTTTTACATCTAATAATCTTTCCATATCTTTTGTCCCTCCTACTTTCTTAGCTTTGGATCTAACGCATCTCTTAAACCTTCACCTAAAAGGTTAAAGCATAATACAGTTATACATAATGTAGCTGCTGGTAAAATTAATTGGTGTGGATAGAAAGTAAATGTTTCACGTCCAAAGTCAATTAATTGTCCCCAACTTATGTCAGGAGGTTGAATTCCAAGTCCTAAAAATCCTAAAGCTGCTTCATCAAATATATATCCTGGTATACTTGTTGATGTTTGTAATATTATGATTCCTAAAGTGTTTGGTAGAAGATGCTTAATAATTACTCTCATAGGTGATGCACCTAATGCTTGAGCTGCTAAAACAAATTCCGCCTCTCTAAGTTGCATTATAATACCTCTTATCATTCTTGCAGTACCAGTCCATGCAGTTATACATAAAGCTATAAATAATGGAACCAATCCCTTACCTAAAACTGTTAATATAAGCATTGCAACTAATAAATATGGAATTGAGCTTAATATTTCAATAACTCTCATCATTATTTCATCAACAATTCCACCGAAATATGCCATTACTCCACCATATAGTGAACCAACAAAAATCTGTATAAAAGCTGCTGAAATTGCAATTGACATCGATACTCTTCCACCAACCCAAACTCTTGCAAAAAGATCTCTTCCTAACAAGTCAGTACCAAACCAGAACTCCCCGCTCATTGGTAAATTCTTAGCACCTGTATTTATTGTTAAAAAGTCCTTTGGTGTAATTATAGGCCAAATTATACTCATTAATATAATAAAAATTAAAACTACCATTGAAATAACAGCTAATTTATTTTGTTTAAGTCTTCTCCATGCATCTTTCCAGAAAGTGATGTTCGGTCTTTTTATAGCTTCATCTTTAAATGATTGAATTCCTATTATCTCAAAGTCTTCTCTTCTTAGTTCTTCCATAACATCATCTCCTATCTTTTCTTACCGGCAATTCTAATTCTTGGATCAACAACTGTGTATAGTAAATCTGTTATAAAAATAACTATTAAATAAATAGAAGTTAATAAAACAGTCGATCCCATAATTAGTGGTATATCTCTATTTTGAACTGCTCCCACCATATACATCCCAAGTCCAGGAATTGAGAAAACTCTTTCTATAAAGAATGATCCTGTTATTGAAAAGGCAACAGCCATTGGTAATACAGTTACAATTGGAATAAATGAATTTCTCAAAATATGAGATATTATTATTCTTTTTTGAGATAATCCCTTTGATTTTGCTGTTAATATATAATCTTGATTTAAAGTATCTAACATTGATGTTTTCATAAGCCTTGAGTAACTTGCAATATATCCAAAACATCCTGCAAATGTTGGCAGAATAGTATATTTCCAACCCCCAAACATCATAGTCATTAAGTCACCCTTTGGCCATCCCATTATAGGAAATAATCCTAAGTCACCAGCAACAAACTTTTGAAGTAAAACAGAAAAAACAAATGATGGTGCTGATGCTAATAAAACCGCTATTGTAACCACTATATAATCCGTTTTCTTTCCTTTATTCATAGCTGCAACTACCCCAAGTGTAAGCCCAACTGATATACCTAAAATCATTTGTTGTAAACCTAATCTTGCTGAAACTGGTAGTTTATCTTTTAAAATTTCTTGAACTGTCTGCTCTTGATATACAAGTGAAGGGCCAAAATCAAAGTTAACTATTCCCTTCATTGTTTTAACATATCTCTCCATTAATGGTCTATCCATACCGTACTTTTCATAAATTTTAGCTTGTACCTCAGGGGGTAATCTATCAACCTTATCTGAAATAGCATCTCCTGGAACTGCTGCAAGCATAAAAAATGTCGCAGAACATATTATGAAAAGGGTAACAAGCATAGCTAGAAATCTTTTTAATGTATATTTTAACATGTTGTCATCTCCTTTTGATATAAAATGGATATTTTATCTGTAATTACTACTATTTGTTATTAACTCTTTTATAAAGGAAGAGCTAAGAAGTATATTCTTAACAAACATTACTGTTTGTTTTGGAATCTCTCTTAACTCTTCACTACAACTTCTAATAAGTTATTTTTTACTACTATCTAGTTGAAATGTAACTCCATCTCCACTCATAAGTTGCTCCAAACTTAGGGAAATAGAAGTCATTAACATAATTTTGCATAAACACATTCATATCATTATAGAATATTGGTGCAATTGCTACATCTTCACTAACTAACATAGTTTCTAACTTCTTATAAATATCTAATCTCTTAGCAGGGTCATTTTCACCATCTAACGTCTTTAATAAAGCATCATATTTTGGATTATTATATTTAGCTCCATTATTTCCATTAGTTGATTCCCACATATCTAAGAATGTTAATGGATCATTGTAATCAGCATTCCATCCGATAAATAATACATCAAAGTTCATTTTCTTTCTTTCAGCTGTATAAAGTTTTGAATCGCTCATTACTTCCATTTCAACAGTAATACCTAGTTTACTCTCAAATGTTTGCTTCCAGAATTCATTAGCTTGTTTTGATAAAGCCGATGTACCAATAGCTAAGAACTTTACTTTAATATCTTTTAGATTTGTTGTATCTTTGCCAAGCTCCTTTAATCCTTCTTTTAATAAAGCTTGTAATTTTTCTGGATTCATAGCTGTTTCATCGAATTCCTTCTTTAAAGGTTCTTCTACTTGATCTCTATATTTCTTTTCATCAGAAGTAGTTATTGGACCTGGAATAAATCCATAAGCTGGAGTATATCTTCCATATATTCCGCTTGTAAACTCTTTTCTATCTACTGCTAAAGAGAAAGCCTTTCTAACCTTAGCATTTGACATTATTCCACTTGGTCCACCTTGATTATTAAAGTTTAAATACCAGTTACTTGGAGTTTGATCTGTTTTATATTGGAATTTACCAGCCTTAGCCTCTTCCTTCCACTTCTTTAAATGATCTCCAGTACCAGCACTAACATCTAATTGTTTTCCCTCAAAATTAAGTGCTTGAGTTGTCCACTCTTCTTGTTTCTTCATATTTACTTTAGTTATTGCAACATTTTCTGTATCCCAGAATTTTTCATTTTTCACCAAAACCATTTCATTACCTTGGTTATAACTTTCAACCTTAAATGGTCCTGAGAAAACTTGTTGCTTCCAATCTTTTGAATAGTTATCTGCACCGATTTTCTCTATCACATCTAATCTTATTGGTAAGAAACATTGGTATGCTAACTTTCCTAAAAATGTAGGATCTGCTTTTTCCAAAGTAACTTCAAGTGTCTTGTCATCCTTAGCAACTACACCCAATTCTTCCGGTTTTACCTTTGCATCAAATAAAGCCTTACCGTTTTTTATTCCAAATGCAAAGAATGAGTAATCGTTAGCTAGTTTTGGATCTAATAATCTTCTTGCTGAATCAACATAATGTTGTGCTTTTATTGGTTGATCATCGCTCCACTTTAATCCATCTCTTAATGTAATTGTGTAAGTTAATCCATCATCAGATACCTTCCACTCCTTTGCTGCAGCGCCAACCATTTCCTCAACACCATCTTTATTTGGTTTAAATCTGAATAATCCCTCATGAACTGCATTTAATACAGTTCCTGTTGCTGCATCATGCACTTTGTTAACATCCCAACTTTGAGTTTCCATAAATATTAAGTTTAACTCTTGATTCGGATCCTTTTCCTTACTAGTTGAACCACTTCCACCATCTTTGCCACCGCAACCAACCATTAGGAAAGTTCCCATTGCAAGTGTAGCAGCTAAAGCTAATGATACAATTTTTTTAGCTTTCATTAAATACACACCTTTCTTTTATAAAATTTTGAATTAATAACACTTCTTGGGTCCCCTTGCTTATTTCTCTTAAACATATTTCCCCAATATATGCTTGTCCACATAAAACTGATTCCCTCTTTTGTTTTATGTACAGAATATAAAAGTTTTGCCCCCTATATATTTTATATACAATTGGATTTCTCTTATATTTAATATTCATTAAACCATATTCTTGTTATTTCGTCAATATACCATTTTAATTATTTTTTTATATTTTTATTGATAAATTATTAAAAAGAAATTGAAATGTTATTAAAAACTGATAATTTAAACCCTGTTATTTTGATAAATATGTCGTTATAATATATTATTACTACTTTTCCATTATTAGACTTTAAGTTACTTTTTATGAAATTTAATATTTTAAATCTTGCATTTTTTAAAATATTAATTATTTTATCTTAATCGACATTTCCTTAATAAATATATATTTTGTTCATATTTTTTTTACATTTATTTTTAATATTTCACTAATAACTCTCAACTAAATTATTTAAAAATGGTAAATTAAGTTAATAATCTTGCTCATACAACTTTCAAGTCTCTTATATATTGATATGAAAACATATACAATTATATTTGTATTTTATTTTTTATTTCCAAGAATAACTATTTTCATAGCTTCATTTTTTTGTTAACATGGTGTTCATATTATTATTTTTTAATATTTCTATAGTATTCAATGATTTTTTTCATTATTATGCTTTACTATTTATAATATTTAAGATAATGTAAGTTTTATAATAAATATAAGTCGAACTTTTTTACTATTAATTTATTATTAAAATTCTTAAAGGTACAATTATTGTTACAAGCTATATATTATTAAATGAAAATTAGGATGGTAAAATGAAAAAGAAAAGAATACAAATTTCTACTATTGAAGATTTAAAACTCACTTTGATTGCTAATAACTATACTATGATTAATTCCTTAGCGAAAACTTTATCTATAAATTTTAATATTTCTTCTGAAGAAAGTCACTATATTATAGAATCTTTAGAATCTAAGCACATTTTTAATAGTAAGTCAGTTAAGTTTACTAGTGAAAATCTTGAGAATTTAATTGATTATTTACTAGCATTAAGAGAGTTTAATGCTTCTCTTAAATTACTTTATAATAAGTTTTTTAATATCACTACTATTATTATTAATAGAATTGAATATCATAGAGATCCTTCACCACAGGAAAATGTAGATCATATTATAAAAAAACTTTCTAATCTAAACGCTACTATAGTAGGGTATCTATGCCCTTATGAGCTTAGTATTTTCGATGATATGATTAATGATATTAATATGAATTATATTTATTCAAAAGATATTGAGTTATTAAAAAATATTCTTTCATATAATAATCATGTTATTGAGGCTTATAATATTAATACATTTATAAAGGAATTTAAAGTTAATACTCCTAATGAATTTTCTATTCATTTTATAAAAGCTAAATATGGAAGCATTGAGCATTATCAACATATTAAAGCTGCATTACCTAGGATATATAGATTAATAAATAATTTAGATACTTACTTTAAAAAGTGTTTTTCAACAATTATCATTAATCAAAGTTCTACCTTATTAGATTCTATGAATTTTGCTTATGCTACATATAATAATCACTTTTTTAAAGCTTCAAGTGGAGATGTTTCTATTAATGAGTATTGTTCTATACCCAAATTACCTAAATTCTCAAGCTCTAATGTTGATAGACTTGGAAATGTAGGTACTGGCTATACTAGAGAAAATGATAGTGAAAAGAAAATTTTAGAAGAAATTCATTTATTGATCAAGAATAATATCATCAACAGCACTGGCGAACTTATATTATATACAAAATGGGAACCCTGTCAAAGTTGCTATTATGTTATTAGCCAATTTTCCGAGCTATATCCAGATATAAATATCACTATTAAATACTCACAAAAATATGGTAAATAAAAGGAGCGTGATAATATTATCACGCTCCTTTTACTTTAACAATCTATTACTTCATTTGACTCAGTTAAATTATCATATACTCTTTCAAATAAATAGTCGTACATCTTACTAAATATTGCTCCAATAGTATTTGTTAAAATACGTACTATTATAGCTCCAGAAAGCCCAAACATTGGTATGGCAACACTTAATGCCCCAAAACAGTTAAACACAGTTTGCCAATTATACGTTGCCGAAAATCCAACTAAAATACCCCCAAGTATTCCTATCATACCTATATACTCATCTGGAATAACTAAATAAGTAACAAAAAAAACTATACATCCTACTATACAAAAAAATGGTCTTATTACCAATCTCTCTTGTAGTTTTTCTTTAAGTGGTTGTATTATGGACATACATGTGAATCCTATCCACATAACACGTGGTATTCCTAAAAGTTGTCCTATTAGCATTGCAAGTGATATCCCAAAGGCCAATTTTAGTTGCCACTTACTTCTATCATCATTAAAGTTAAAATCTTTTAACACCGTAAGAAATGTATTCTCAAACTCTAACTTTCTATTTCTAATATAAAATATTACACTTACTATTAATCCTGCAACTACTAAAGCTATACCACGTTTAATTATTAACTCACTCCCCATTACAGGATTCCCATAAAGCAGTAGATATGATAACACTATTACCGACTGATTAGAATATAGTACATTATGACAACATACAAGTGTTAATCCTAATATGGAAATAAAATTAATAATTGCTCCTAAAATAGGATTGCTAATTGCTGCAATTAGCGGTAAAAATATAAGGCTTACAAATACTAAAAACAATGTTAGAGCTGATTGCTTAACATTAAAATCTAGGTTTGAAAATCTAAATGTTAAAAGTAATATAACACCAATTACACCAACTATGCTATTTTCTGACCCAAATAAATTTGAAAATGGTGTGACAAAAATCATGCAAAATATAACACACAATACTGTTTTTGATATTAATGCCATTTTATATTTTTTCTTTAATTTTTCGTTATCTTCTTCTTTAATCATTGGTTTCAAAGTAGAAGTACCTAATTGCATCGCTTCATAAAATGTCATATAAATTCCCCCTCTGTTAGGCTCATCAATTTATTAGATTTTTCTATTGCATTTATTAAAATCTCAAATTCCTCTTCACTTAAACCTCTTCTTAATTCATATAAAGGCTCAAGATAATATTTATATATCTTACCTAACTGCTCTGTTCCAAAATCAGTTATAGAAATAAAATAACTTCTTTTATCCTTCTCATCTCTTCTTTTTTCTATATATCCTTTTTTACTTAAAAAATCAGCAATCCTACTAATACTAGTTTTACTTATTTTCATTCTTTCACTTAACATTAAAGGAGTCATACTTTCCTTATTTACCTCTAACTGTGATAAAAAATCTAAACATTCCGCTGTTATTTCATGCTCCTTAGGAGCCCTCTTTATTAATAATCTACTAAATCTTCTTATTTCTTGCATATTTTCTAGCATGATTATCCAGTCTGGTTTATCCATTATTTTTTCTCCTAATAGTAATTTAATATAGTTCACATTGTAAACTACATTTCTATATTATACCCCTTTTTGAATTTTGTCAAACCTATCCCCTTCCATTTTATTGTAATTTTTTTCTTTTTGTTCAGTGACTTATTTATACCATATCCTTTTATATTTTATTTAAAATACTCTCACAACTTCATTTAATAATAATATTATATTATATCAATAAGATTGGAGTAGTTAGTATGAATTTTTTTGAAGCCTCAAAATTTTCTGGGGAAATTATTACACCAAATGATTATAATTGTGATAGACAAATATGGAATAGTTCCATACAAAAATTCCCTTCAGCTATACTTTATTGTGATTCAGAAAACGATGTTTCTTTAGCAATGAAGTATGTTCATGAAAATGAATGTGAATTCAGAGTTCGAGGAGGAGGACATAATTACGAAGGATTTTGTATTGAAGATAATGAATTACTTATAGACATAAGCCATCTAAAAGAAATTAAAATCAGCTATGTAGATAATACAATTACTGTTGGTGGTGGGGTTACAAATGGAGAAATTTATAATTATTTAGGAAAGCTTGGTTATCCCTTCCCTGGAGGTACATGCCCTACAGTTGGACTAGCTGGATACTCTCTTGGTGGAGGTTGGGGACTTTCTTGTAGATTATTTGGGCTTGGATGTGATAATCTAGTTGAAATTAAAATGATTGATTATAAAGGTGAGATTGTTAAAAGCAATAGGCATTTAAACGAAGATTTATTTTGGGCTATTCGCGGTGGAGGCGGTGGTAATTTTGGTATTATTACTTCTCTAACCTTTAGGCTTCCTCCCCAGTTATCGAAGGTTACATTAATTGATATATCATTCAAAAAGACATCTATCGAATTACTTTGTGATATTATGAATGAATTTCAATGTTTATATGAAAATTTAGATAGAAGAGTCAACATGAGATGTAGCTTTAGAAATATTATAGACGAAGGATTATCTTGTTATATCTTCGGACTATTTTATGGTGCTCCTGAAGAGCTCGAAGAGATATTATCACCTCTTATTTCACTTGATGGTGCAGATATTACCTTTGAATACTGTTCTTTTTTAAAGGCAATAAAAAAGATTGGCTCAATTTATAATGATAGTGAAATGTTCAAGTCAACAGGTACTTTTGCTAACAGATTGTACACTCCCGAGGAAATTTATGCACTCCTATCCCCTCTTGAAATGCCTCCTTTAGGTTCCACCTTCGCAGCTATTACTTTATATGGTCTAGGTGGTGCTGTATCCGATATTTCTTCTTGTGACACAGCCTTCTATTATAGAAACAGTTCATTTATCATTGGTATCCAATCAGTTTGGGAAAATCCTATTTACGCTACTATTAACCGCGCTTGGGTATCATATAATTTAAACTACTTAAAGGATATTACAAATGGTTTCTATATTAATTTTCCTTACTATTATTTAGACGATTATGAAAAAGAATATTATGGTGAAAATGTTGATAAATTAAAAGAAATAAAATCCAAATATGACCCATTAAACTTATTCTCATTTCAAGAATCCATTAAACCTAATTAACTCCCAGGCTATGCTCTCTTTTAGATTGCATAGCCTTTATAATTATTTACTTATAATATGTATAATTTTTTAGTATTATACTTATTATACGATTCCACTTATACTACTTATAGACCTTAAAAAGTTATAAGATTGGAGAATATACAATGAATAATAAAAGAGATTATAAAATTTTATGGCAATTATTTAAAGCTACTTTTACCTTAAGTGCTTTCACATTTGGTGGTGGTTTTGTAATTGTATCACTTATGAAAAAGAAATTTGTTGAGGAGCTTGGTTGGATTGAAGAAAGTGAAATGCTTGATATTACTGCAATTGCTCAATCTTCACCAGGTCCAATCCCTATAAATGCGTCTGTTATCTTAGGATATAGAATGCAGGGAGTCCTTGGTTCAATCGTTGCAATTCTAGGAACTTCTATTCCTCCTATAGCAATAATTTCAGTTATTTCATTATTCTATACTAAATTTAGAGAAAGTCAAATAGTTGCAACTGCTTTAATGGTTATGCGTGCTGGTGTTGCTGCAGTTATATGTGATGTTGTTATTAACCTTGCTAAGAATGTATTTAATACTAAAAACACATTATATATTGTGCTAATGTTTGTTACATTTATAATGACTTATGTTTTTGGTATAAGTGCATTAACTGTAATATTATTATGCTTAGCTGTTGGTATAACAAATCTTTTAATTGAGATTAAAAAATCTAAAAGGGAAATTGAGGTGAAATAATATGATATGGCAATTATTTTTAAGTTTTTTAAAAGTTGGATTATTTAGTGTTGGTGGAGGTTATGCCGCTATTCCACTTATCCAAAACCAAATTGTTAATGTTACTGGACTTATGACTATTGAGGAGTTCGCAGATCTTGTTACCATTGCCGAAATGACTCCTGGTCCTATTTCAATTAATTCTGCAACCTTTGTTGGTACAAGACTTTCAGGACTTTTTGGGGCTTTAATTTGCACCTTAGGCGTTATAATACCATCATTTATAATTTGTTTAACCTTCGCACACTATTACTATAAATATAGAAGTTTTACAGGTGTACAAACTGTATTAGCAGCCTTACGTCCTGCTGTAGTTGCACTTATAAGTTCAGCTGGATTATCTATTTTAACCCTAGCACTTTTCCAAGCTGAAAAACATAATATTGTTTTATCTAATTTCAGGTGGATTGAATTTATATTATTTGTTGGTAGTTTAATTGCTTTAAGAAAGTTTAAAGCTAATGCTATCTTAGTTATTTTTGGTTCTGGACTAATTGGAACTTTAATTTATATGTTATAATACTAAATGGCACCAATATAATATTACATTGGTGCCATTTAGTATTTTATAAATTCTTTAATAAATTAACCATTTCAATTGCAGTAACTGCTGCATCATACCCCTTGTTTCCAGCCTTAGTTCCTGCTCTTTCAATTGCTTGCTCAATTGTATTTGTTGTTAGCACACCAAATATAACTGGCTTTTCTGATGAAAGTGATACACTTGCAACCCCTTTAGAAACCTCTGCACATACATAGTCAAAATGTGGTGTTGAACCCTTTATAACTGCACCTAGGCATATTACAACATCATAATCTTCATTTTGAGCCATTTTTTTTGCAACTAATGGAATCTCAAAAGCACCCGGCACCCATGCAACATTAATGTTATCCTCCTCTACTCCATGTCTTTTTAATCCATCTAAAGCTCCTCCTAAAAGTTTAGAAACTATAAACTCATTAAATCTCCCTACTACAATACCTACTTTTACACCACTTGCTACTAAATTTCCCTCAATAACTCTCATTTTAAATTCCTCCATTCTAATAATTAAGCATATGATTCAATTTTGATTTCTTAGTTTTTAAATAAAACTCATTTTCTTCGTTATAATTAATTTGAATTGGTACTCTTTCAACCACTTCAATGCCATAACCACCTAATCCATTTAATTTCCTTGGATTATTTGTCATTAATCTTAATTTAGTTGCACCTAAGTCTCTTAAGATTTGTGCTCCTATTCCATAATCCCTCATATCTGCCGGAAACCCTAACATAACATTAGCTTCCACTGTATCGTATCCCTCATCTTGTAATGCATAAGCCTTTAACTTATTTATAAGACCTATACCTCTTCCCTCTTGCCTCATATATAAAAGTATACCTTGTCCTTCTTCTGCAATTTTCTTCATAGCAGCATCATACTGCTCTCCACAATCACATCTTCTTGACCCTAATGCATCTCCTGTTAAACATTCTGAGTGAACCCTAGTTAAAACCGGTTCTCCTTCTTTTACTTCTCCCATAACTAAAGCAACATGGTGCTCACCATTTAATTTATTAATAAAGCCATACATTCTAAACTCTCCATATTTGGTCGGCATATTAATATCCACAACTCTCTCTATTAACTTTTCTTTTTCTCTTCTATATGCAACTAAGTCTGCTATTGTTATAATCTTTAACTTATGACACTTTGCAAACTCCATAAGTTCTGGTGTTCTTGCCATCGTACCATTATCATTCATAATTTCACATATTACACCTGATGGATTTAATCCTGCAAGCCTTGGCAAATCCACTCCTGCCTCAGTATGTCCAACTCTTTTTAAAACTCCACCTCTTTTAGCCACAAGAGGAAAAACATGTCCTGGACTTCTAAAATCCAACTCTTCTTTAGAAGTAACTAGACTCTTAATGGTTAAGGCTCTTTCATATGCAGATATCCCAGTTGTTGTATCCTTATGATCAATTGAAATTGTAAAAGCTGTTCCATGATTGTCTCTATTTTCAACAACCATTGGATTAAGCTTTAATTCTTCTGCCTTTTCTTCTTCTATTGGCATGCAAATCAGTCCTCTACCATAAGTTGCCATAAAGTTTATATGCTCCCCTGTAACTTTATCTGCTGCCATTAAAAGATCTCCTTCATTTTCTCTATCCTCATCATCAATAACAATTATAATCTTTCCTAATTTAATATCATTAATAGCCTCATCAATACTATTAAATTTATACATACTCTCACTCCCTTTACATAAATCCATTTTCTATTAAAAATTTTTGATTAAATGAAGATTTACATTCTTCATCTTTATTCTTAAATAATAATAACTTTTCAATATATTTCCCTATTTGATCACACTCTAAATTTACTAATTCATTAATCCCCTTATTAAAAAGCGTTGTTTCTTTAGCTGTATGTGGAATTATAGATACCTTAAACGAATGGTCATCAACATATGCAACAGTAAGACTTATGCCGTCTATAGCAATAGACCCTTTTAATATGATGTATTTTAAAATCTCACTTTTAGCTTCAATGGTAATCCATGTTGATATACCCTCTTTTTCTATTGATATTACTTTACCAACACCATCTATATGCCCTGAAACAATATGTCCACCTAATCTTTTGTCTAAGGTTAATGCCCTCTCTAAATTAACTAAATTTCCTCGTCTTAACTCCCCTAAGGTTGTTTTTCTTAAAGTTTCTCCCATTACATCCATCTCTATTAAATCATCATTTATTGATGTTACAGTTAAACAAACTCCATTTGTCGCAATACTATCCCCAAGCTTAGTACCCTTTATTACTTCTTTTCCCTTTATTATTAGTTTTGAAGAAATTTCTCCCTTGACTATATCCTCAATTTTTCCTATCTCTTCTATTATTCCTGTAAACATAAAGCATTACCTCCTATATACCCCTCTATTACTATATCCCCACCTAAAGATTTCATTTGAGTTTCTTTAAGCATAAAAGCTTGACTTAACCTCTCTATACCACTTCCCTCTACAGGAGTTATTGAATCTTTTCCACCAATTATTTTAGTAGAAATAAATGTAATTACCTTATCAACTATTCCACTTTCTAACGCTGAGAAATTTAATGTTCCCCCACCTTCTAAAAGTATCCCATCAATTTTCAACTCTCCAAGCTTCTCCATTAATAAATTCAAATTAACTTTACCAAAGTAATCTGGAACACTTATCACCTTTGCTCCTAAATTCTCTATTTTATTAATTTTGTTTATATCCGACTTTTCTGTGGTTGCTATTATTGTTTTTTCTGGTTCATTTATTAAAACCTTTGCCTCTAATGGAATTCTTAAAGATGAATCAACAATGATTTTTATTGGATTTCTCCCATTATCCAATCTACAATTTAGCATAGGATCATCAGTTAAAATTGTATTAATACCAACCATTATCCCCTTAAATTCATTTCTAAGCTCATGTACATATACCCTTGATTTTTCCCCTGTTATCCATTTCGATTCACCATACTTTGTAGCTATTTTACCATCTAAACTCATAGCATTTTTTAACAACACAAATGGGTTTTTTTTAGTAATATACTTTATGAAAACCTCATTTATTTTTTTACACTCTTCTTCTAAAACTCCACACTCAACTTCAATACCTGCATTCATTAATTTATTTATACCGTTACCTGAAACCAATGGATTTGGGTCTAACATTCCAATAACAACCCTTTTAATTTTTTTCTCTATAATTTTATCTACACATGGAGGTGTTTTGCCATAATGTGAACATGGCTCTAAAGTTACATACATTGTTGCGCCTTCAACCTCATTCTCTGCATTTTCAAAGGCATTAATTTCAGCATGATTTTCTCCATACTTTTTGTGGTACCCAGTAGATATAATTTTTTCATCATTTACTATTACTGCACCCACTAATGGATTAGGATTTACAAATCCACTTCCCTTTATAGCTTCCTGTATTGCTATCCTCATAAAATTCTCATCCATCTACACCATCACTCCTTTTATTGTAAAAAAATACCCTAAGCATAGTTGCTCAGGGTAAAACATATTTTCTAAATTACTAATAGTGTTATTAGGAGTAGCTATACATCTCTAATATTTCCTATAAAATATCCATAGCTATCCTATATTGTTTTTTACTGAAATGTATATTAACCTTTAGATTAATAACTAATTAAAAAGCTCTGAAATATAATATTTCAGAGCGCAATAACACTAATACAATATAGTTATATAAAATAACTATATTAATTTTCTTTCTTCTTTCATCCAGACTTTACTGTCGGCTTCGGAATTTAACCGAATCATGCACTAAGGCTCGCGGGCTTTACCGCCGGTAGGGAATTTCACCCTGCCCTGAAGATTTATTTAATTTTAAGTTTATAATACCTAATAAAGAAATTATTGTCAATGTTTTTTATTCATTACACATAACTACTCTCTATATATAAATCAATATAATAAAATATTAAATTCATTATATTAAATAAATTTAATTATTTATTAATTATTTTAATATAGTTATTAATTTTTTTAATTTCATTCTTTACAAATTTATTTTTTAATGTTAAAGTAATATTATGGAATTGGAGGTTAGGATATGTATAAAGTAATTAGTAAGTGTCCTGTTTGTAAAAAGAATTTAAAAGCTATTAAATTAAAATGTTCTAGCTGTAGCACAGTTATTGAAAATGACTTTACGCTTTCAAAATTTGATTATTTAACAGATGATCAATTAAACTTTATAGAAATTTTTGTTAAATGTAGAGGGAGTATTAAAGAAGTTGAAAAAGAATTAAATATCTCATATCCAACAGTTAGGGCAAAGCTTGATGAGGTTATAAATTCCCTTGGTTTTTCTCCTAAGGTATGTAGTAATAAATCAAATTCAAATGAAATATTAGATGCCTTAGAAAAAGGTGAAATCACAGCTGATGAGGCTATCGAAAAAATTAAAAATTAAATTTATATATTATAGAATGGAGGATTAAAAATGAATGAAGAAATAATGAGAATTTTAAAAATGGTCGAAGATGGTAAAATTTCTTCTGAAACAGCTAAAGATTTAATAGATGCATTAAATACTACTACTGAAAATACTTTAATTACTACTTATGAAGATAAATTTTTAAGAGTTAACGTTGATTCTACTGATGGTGATAAGGTTAATATACAACTTCCTGTTAAAGTGTTAAAAGAAATTCTAAAGGGTACTGGGAAATTACCTATTAAAGATGCAGCCCTTGAAGGAGTAAATGTTGAAGATTTAATGAATACTATTATAGCTTGTTTAGATTGTGAAGCAATGGGAGAAATTGTTAATGTTAAATCTGCTAATGGTGATACAGTACGAATTTATATCGGTTAGGAGAGCCTTGCATGTTAAAAGTTAAAATCATTTCAGATAACAAAAAATTTTTCTTTCCTATCCCATACTTTTTAGGCAATATTGCTATTAATTTTTTAAGAATAGACGGAGTTTCTAAAAAGGAACGAATTTTAATTAAAAAATGTTATAAAGCTTGTAAAAAAGAATTTAAAAAATATAAAGGACTTACTATTGTTGATATTAAATCTAAAAATGGAGAACAAGTTAAAATAACACTATAAGTATACCTTTCTTTAATTAAAATAAATTCCTGGAACTTATTTTAACAAAGATTCAAATAACCCAGTAAAAATCGGATATTTTTACTGGGTTATTTTGTTAATTTATTTTATTTGCTAACAAGGTAGCTCTATTATAAAGCTACTACCTTCTCCTAATTTACTTTCAACATATATTTTCCCATCATGAAGGTCTACTATTTGTTTAGTAATTGTTAAGCCTAACCCACTTCCTCCATGACTTTCAGCATGATTATCTACCACCTGATTAAATCTATTGAAAATCACCTTTTGGAATTGCTCGTCAATTCCCTTTCCAGTATCTATTACTGAAATCTTAATAACATCTCTATTATCTACTCTACATTCATCTAATAGTACCTTTATTTCTCCTCCACTTGGTGTGAATTTAACTGCATTACTTATTAGATTTATTATACATCTCTCAATATCATCCCCATCGCAAGATATTATTTTTTCTTCTATTACTGGATCTATAATCAATTTAATACCTTTTTCTTCAACAAACTCTTTCAAAGATAATGCTGACTCTTCAACTAGATAAACAATATCTATACTTGACTTTTCAATAATATACTTTCCATTCTCCATTTTTGAAATATCTATTAGGTTATTTATAAGGTTTAATAATCTTCTATTATTTTTTCTTATAACATTCATATAATAATCTAATTTCTCATTTGATATTGTTCCATCCTTATTTAGTGTTGTAACCAACTGTTCTGTAGTTGACAGTACATTTAAAGGAGTTCTTAATTCATGAGATAAGTTAATAAAATAACTATTTTTATTAATCTCAAGTTCAATTACTTTTTCATAAAGATCTTTATTTTTATCCATCTCTTCTCTAAGTTCCATTGTTTTTTTATTAACTAGTTCATCCAATATACTGACCTTTATCTTATTGTAAAATATAATTAAAATTATGATAGCAATATAAATCATATAGGCTGCTCCACTTTTCCAAAATGGAGGTGTGATTGTAAATTTTATTTCTTTAATATCACTAAGTGCTCCCTTATGATTAACTGCTACAAATTGCAAAGCATATTCTCCTGCAGCCAAATTACTAAATAGAACTTCATTAGTATCAAGTGATATCCAACTTTTTTCCTTACCTTCGAAATTATAGTAAAATTTAGTGTTTTTATTATGCTTATAATCAGGTAAAAACATCTTAATTTTAATATTATTTTCTTTATAATCAAATTTTTTATTATGTAAATACTCGCTTAAAACTCCATTTACATAAAATTCATCGAACTGAACCTCTCCTATTGCACTTTCATGAGTTATATTTTGGGGATAAAATGCATTCAATCCATCAACTCCACCAAAAAGAAATTCACCATCACTACTCTTAAAATAAGCTTCACCATTAAACTCATTACTTTGTAATCCATCTAAAATATCTAAATTATTAAATCTTTCTTGCTCTATATTAAACATAGATATTCCCAAGTTTGTTGAAACCCATAAATTATCATCTTCATCTATTAATAATCCATATATAGTTTCATTTGGTAATCCATCTTCCATTGTATAATTTAATACTTCCCCTGTAACCTTGTTTATCTTTGATACTCCGCCACTTGTACCTACCCATATAATACCTTTAGAATCTTCTTGTATTACTCTTATTGAGTTATTTATAATTGTGTTTGCATTATCATCATCATGCTGAAATACTGTAACCTTTTTTGTGTTTGGGTTTATTTGTGTTAATCCTCCATTTAAAAAACTTCCAACCCAATAATCCCCTTGGCTATCTTGAAAAACTGCTCCACTATAAGCATCTTTAACATTATTTTTTTCAAAAACATAATTAATATTGGTTATTTCTTTTGTTTCAATATTTAAAATATCATACCCTTCATTTGTTCCTATCCATAAATTTTTTTTATTATCCACAAATAAATTTCTAATAGATTTTGATATTAATCCACCTGTATCATCAATATTTTTTATATCATTATTTTTTTTATCTATCCACACTAAGCCACCTTTTGTTCCAATAAAAATATTTTCTTTATATCCTGTTATATCAGTAATATTGTTATTTAATATTTTATTATTATTTTTTGACCATAGAGATTGTACAAGATTTTTATCATTGTCTAAAATATTTACTCCCTTACTATTTGTACCAACCCATATATATCCCTCCTCATCTTCATATATACTTTGAACCATATTTTCTGTTAAACTTTTTGAATCTAATGGGTCATGATAATACCTTTTTATTTTATTACTAATATCAAAAGTACTTATACCAGAATATGTACCCACCCAAATCAACCCTGTTTTATCCTCCATTATAGTGTAAATAAAATTATTTATTATACTTCTTTTATCATATACTTGATTTATATATAATCTTCCCTTATTTTTCTCTTCATTAAATCTAAATAACCCCTTTTCACTCCCTATCCACATATTACCATTACTATCTCTAAAAAAGCTCTTAACATTTGCAATAGAAATTCCTTCATTATCTTTTAGAGAATCTTTTAAACTTATTATTTCTCCTGTATCTATTCTTATTTTAGATGCACCTTCTGTAAATGAACCAATCCAAGTATACTCTCCATCACAATATACCTTTCCTATTTTATTTCTTTTACCTTTTGAATTCACATCATTAATATGTAAATATTTCTGTATTGCTCCACTTTTACTATCTCTTTTTATTACTCCATTTTTTGTACCTAACCATATATCTCCATTTTTATCCTCATCTATGGAGTATACTAACCCCGGATTTATACTATTATCCTTGAAAAATGGCTCAAAAGAATCTTTCTCTTTATTATAAATATTTGCACCATTATCCGTTCCTACTATAACTTGTCCATTCTTAGTAATAAGTACATCCCATATGCTATAATGCAAAAGTCCTCCCATACCTTCTTTATCAGTATAGTTTTTTACAACCTTCCCATTTTCATCTATTTTGGTTAATCCTGAGGTTGTTCCTACCCATAAATAACCTTCATTGTCTTCTTCTAGGCTCACTATATAGTTTCCTATTAAACTTTTATCTATATTATTCTTTTCTTTTTTATAAACCTTAAATTCTTGGCCATTATACCTATTTAATCCATCATTGGTACCAATCCATATATACCCCTTTTTATCTTGCACTATAGCCTCTACTGTAGCTTGACTTAAGCCTTCCTCTATACTTATATTGTTAAAATTTATTTTATCATATGCATTTACTTTGCTACAAGTTATAAGCATATTTACAAATAAAAACATTATTAGAACTTTACTGAAAAAATTTTTATTCATCATTATCACCCATTTTAATTTTAATATTATTAAATTACTAACGTCTAATTATACTATATTTACTGTTATATGTCATTAATTTATCCTTTTTTGGCTAATAATGCAATAAATCCCTATTGTAGTAGGGATTTGTTTTTATTTAACAATTTTATAATATACCTTAGAGGTAACTAAATACAACATTCCATAGCATATTCCAAATACTATAACCGTTAATGCTGTTGATATTGCATATAATTTTACATTTGTAAAGTTTAGCATTGCTAACAACCTTTTTATTACAGGAAAAGCAAAGCATATATGAACTATTGCAAATAGTAATGGTGTAAAAAATACTTTTAACACTTGTGAATTTATAGTTGACTTTACCTCTTCCCTGCTCATACCAACCTTTTGCATTATATTATATCTTTCCTTATCATCATATCCTTCTGACAACTGCTTATAATACATTATTAAAACTGTTGCCATTATAAACAATAATCCTAAAAACATACCAAGAAAAAAGAATCCTCCATATAAACTATAAAACTCATTTTTTTGTGGTGCTGAAGCATCTACAACTATTCTTTCATTTCCATTTAAACTACCATGAATTTCATTATATATGTCTACTCCATTTTCATCATTATTTTTAATATCAAAGGCATAATAATAGTCTAATACTCTTTCTTCCTTTTGTAATTCTAATATTTTATTAAATACACTGTTATCTTTTACTACCACATAAAATGTATTAAAAATAATTGTTGAATCAATACCACTTTCAATACCTTTATCTAAGTTTTCTTTAACCTTAAATGTTTCTCCTTCAATATTAATTGTTTCTCTTACATCTTCTCCTCTAGTTGAATAAATTAAAACCTCATCATTCATAAGACTTTGTGATTCATTCAATAGTCTGTTGTAATCCTCTAACAATATTACATTTAAAATTCGTGTATTAGAACTCATAGATAATTCAGGTGTTAACTTATTATAAATTTTAAAATTATCAAAGTTCCCTTCTGCTAATATAGAGTTAACTTTATAATCTAATAAATCTATTGGTGCCTCTCCCCTAGTTTCTAAAATGTTCATTGAAGTTTTAGAAACTAGGTTTATGTCCTCACCTGTTGGCTCCTTAATACTAATAGTTATATTTCTTGGATATCTAGTTCTTAAAATATCCTCACTTCCTATATATAATGCAACTGTTGTTGATAACATTACTAATACAGCTGTTGATAATATACAAATGTTAGCAAGTCCTACTGCATTTCTTTTCATTCTATACATCATGGTTGATACTGATATAAAATTATTTGTTTTATAAAAATATTTTTTATTCTTTCTCAATATTTTCAATAGCGTTATGCTTCCTGATGTAAACAATAATTCTGTGCCTAAGCATACAAATATTACAGCAACAAAAAACAAGTTAATTGCTGCCATTGGGTTCGTCGTTGTAACTGATATATAATACCCAATTCCTAAAGATACCAATCCAATTATAGTTAATATCCATTTGTTTTTAGGTTCCCTCTCTCCAATATTTCCACCCTTTATAAGTTCTATGGTTTTCGTAAAATATACTTGTCTTATTGTGTTTAATAAAACAACTGTAAATATTAAGATAAATAATCCTATTGTGTATAAAAACCCTTCTCTTGAAAATTCTATTCCCATTTTCACTTCAAACCTTAATATTTTCATTAGTAATAAAAACATTAACTTATTTAATATCATACCAAATCCAATACCTACTATTAAACTTCCTAATGAAACATATAAATTCTCAAAAAACAATACCTTTGATATATGCCTTTTCTCCATTCCTAATATATTAAATAATCCAAATTCCTTTTTTCTTTGTTTTATTAGAAAACTTTGAGTATAAAATATAAACACTAAGGATAATACAGACATTACATTTACTCCTACTCGAAGCATTTGTCTTATATTAAATCCTCCTGGCATTTCTAGGATACCTTTATTGAAGGATAAATCAACTAATACATAATACATTGATATTATACAGATACATGTAAGTATATATGGTACATACATTTTTGAGTTCTTTTTTATATTAGTTATTGCTAATTTAGGATAAAGCAAATTATTCATTCCCCTCACCACCTGTAGCAATAATTGTCAATGTATCTGATATTTTTTGGTACATTTGTTCACTACTCATATTCCCTCTATAAAGTTGGTGAAATACCTCTCCATCCTTTATAAATAGGACCCTTTTTGCATGACTTGCAGCCTTTGTACTATGGGTAACCATTAAAATAGTTTGCCCCTCTTCATTGATTTCATTAAATAATTTTAATAACTCGTCTGTGGATTTTGAATCTAATGCACCAGTTGGCTCATCTGCTAGTACAAGTTTTGGTCTTGTTATTAAAGCTCTTGCAACTGCAGCTCTTTGCTTTTGCCCACCTGAAACTTCATATGGGTATTTTTCTAGTATTTCTGATATTCCAAGTCTTTTTGAAATTAGAGATAGCTTTATGTTCATTTCATTATATTTTTCACCTGATAAAACTAAAGGTAAAAATATATTATCTTTTAAACATAATGTATCTAAAAGATTAAAATCTTGAAAAACAAAGCCTAAGTTTGCTCTTCTAAAGGATGATATTTCTCTATCCTTAATTTTTGTTATATCCCTTCCTTCAAGCAATACCTCTCCATTTGTTGGTTTATCTAGTGATGCTAGAATATTTAATAGGGTTGTTTTCCCTGAGCCTGACTCCCCCATTATTGCCACATATTCTCCTTCTTCAACTGAAAAGGTTACATTGCTTAGTGCTAAAACGTTGCTCCCTCCAAATAATGAAGAGTATATTTTTTTAAGATTTTTAACTTCTAATATTGCCATTTATAACAACCTCCCTTTATTCGTTGAATTTAGTATATCACCCTTTAAATCTCCCTCTCCATAGATTAAGCTTACACTTCCAATCCTAACCTTACACTTTTGTAAGGTTAATGGTTTCTAAGTTTATTTTTATCTTTGTACCCTTTGAAACTTCAGATTCTACCTCTATGCTATGTGATAATTTATTTAATATATTTTTACACAAATACAATCCTATACCTGTTGACTTTTTATCTTCTCTTCCATTGAATCCTGTAAAGCCCTTTTCAAAAATCCTTGGTAAATCTTCTTTTTCTATACCAATTCCCTTATCATCTATTATCAAGGTCTTATTTTTGCTTTTGTCCATATAGATTGATATTTTTCCAAAGCCTTTGCTGTACTTTATTGAGTTTGATATTAATTGCTCTAAAACAAATACTAACCACTTTTCATCTGTTAAAACATTTGTATTTAATTCTTTTAAATCTAAACTTATATTCTTTCCTATAAATAATCTTGCATACTTCCTTACTGCTTGTTTCACCATATCATCTAAGGAGTATTCTTTTAATAATAAATCTCCTGATATATTCCCCATCCTTAAATATCCTAAAACCATTTCTACGTATTGCTCTATTTTAAATAATTCATTTAACAATTGCTTTGAACTATTATTTTCTAAAGACTCTTCAGATTGTAATACTATCTTCATTGCAGATATTGGTGTTTTTATTTGATGTGCCCACAATGTGTAGTAATCCACCATTTCCTTTAACTCTTCTTCACTCTTAGATTGAAGAAATATCTTATCATTAAATACTATAGTTAATAAATCCACATACATTCTTTCAATTTCTTTGGTTGGTTCTCCAACTCCATCTATAGAGAATACTATGCTCTTTTTTAATATTTCTAACGTTCTAACTTGTTTACTATATTCTAAGAATCTATATATTGAATATACAAAAAAAATAGTTATACATATGATATTTGCATATATTATTGGCTCCTGTGGTAGATTATATAGATATAATATGATAGAAAATACTAAAGTCATTATTGCATACCCAAGTATCATTACCTTATTATCATTAAAATATTTTCTCATCATCTCCATTACTCTACTATATACCCTATTCCCTTCTTTGTTTTAATAAAATCTTTTAATCCTATATCTAGAAGTCTTTTTCGTATTCTTGTTATATTTACTGTGAGGGTATTATCATCTATATAACTATCACTTTCCCATAACTTTGTCATTATTGTATCTCTTGATATTACTTTACCTTTATTCACTATTAATAAGTTTAGTATTTTAAACTCATTTTTAGATAGTTCTATCTTTTCTCCTCTATACATTAATGTTGCTTCTCTTATATCTAATATTGCTTCTCTATGTTGTAATAGGTTTGTTTCTCCAATAAAGTCGTAGGTTCTTCTAAGTAAAGCTTGAACCTTTGCAGTTAAAACATTTAAATCAAATGGTTTTGATATAAAATCATCTCCCCCTTGTGTCATTGCCATTACAATATTCATATTGTCTGATGCTGATGAAATAAATATTATTGGGACTTTTGAAATTTTTCTTATTTCTGTACACCAGTGATATCCATTAAAAAATGGTAATGATATATCTAATAACACTAACTGAGGAGAGTATTCTATAAATTCTTTTATTACATTTTTATAATCTTCTATTGTTTTTCCTTCATATCCCCATGCTTCCATATGATTTTTCAATGTCTTTGATATTATTTCATCATCTTCTATAATTAATATTTTATACATTCTTTTCACCCTTTTACCATTTATTATGTCAATTATATCTTATTTTAATGTTAAATATAACCCTAGCACTATACAATGCTAGGGCTTAATTTTATATTCTACTTGTTTTTTTACTAAATACTATCGGTATTAATATTAATAATGTTATATTAATAACCATAAATAGTATCATCCCGGTTTCTAGATTAATATTAGTATTTCCTAAATTTATTGCTAGTCTTCCTTGTATAACATCAGAAATATCTAAATATATAAATGGATTTAAATGAGATACAGCTTTAATTAATCCCTTAGATGACATCATATATGTTGCTACTACTAATATTATAGATAATGAAATTGAACTTGTTGTGTTTTTTGTTAATGTGGATATTAATATAGCTATCAATGTTAAAAATACTATTATCATTATCAATAATAATAATTCATATACTATCAAATCTCCTATACTAATAAACTCTAAGCTTTCGCCGTAAAATTCCACTGGATAATTTATTGTTCCAAAGCCCCTAGTAACCCCTAAAGTAATGAAGATCACTCCTATTATTCCAAATACTATAGTTAAAACTAATAGTAATGTAGATATAATTTTTGAAACAACTATTTTATTCTTAGAAACTGGTTGTGTAAACAACAGCTTGTATGTATTATTATCATATTCACTTGAAACAATATCACCACTCAACAATATAATTAATATAGCTATTAATATTGATATTGGATTATTTAAGAAAAGTCTAATAAAATTAAATCCCTCCATAGCTGAAGAGCCGTTAATTGGCTTAATGTTCTTATCTAATAATATTTCATTAATTTTAATATTATTTTTTAATTCTTCTAAATCTCCTCCATATATAATTTCTCCACTTTCTACTTCTTTCACAAGCTTCTTATCATATTCTATGCTACTTATTAAGTATTTTTTAGTATCTTCTAAATTAAAACCTTCTCTTTTTTCTTTTAATAAATTTAAATCTTTTTCATAACCATTTCTAATTTCTCGTAATTTTTCGTTATCTGATTGATTTACTTGCTCTAAATCTACACCTTTTATTGCTACTTCTATTGATTCTATATCACTATTTATTAGATTTTTTTGACTTTCATTAACCTTTCCCTCTAAATTAATATTAAGCAAAACATACACTATTGACAGCATTAAAAATAATGCTATTGCTAATATATTTTTCTTTCTGTGAAAAAACTTTTTAATCTCAAACCTAATTAAACTACTCATTATCTCCTCCTAAATATACCTTCTTGTATGATTCTTCTATCGTATTGTTTGTAATCTGGATATTTTCATATTTAATTTGATTTATTATTAACAACTCCATAACTTTTGAAGTTTCTTCTTTATTTACTTTTATCTCTATTTCATTCCCATTTACAATTACTTCTTTAAGTAATGCTATTTTTTTTATCTTTTCTATTTCTTCATTAATATTTTTTACTGTTAAAAATATTGTTTGAATGCTTTTTTCATTATTTATTTGACTATTTTCTATAAGTTTCCCATCCCTTATAAATATTATTTTTGTACAAAGCTTATCTAGCTCTGATAAATTATGAGATGATATTAAAATACTTACGTTATTTTCTCTTGAATATTTTTTTAGTAATTCTCTAAATTCTAATACTCCTTGAGGATCTAAACCATTTGTTGGCTCATCAAGTATTAGAAGTTTTGGCTCTGTTATTAATGCTATTCCTAATGCTAACCGTTGCTTCATTCCTAATGAATAACTTTTAACTTTTTTATTTATGTCTTCACCTATATTTATGAATTTAATTATATCTTGAATTTTTTCTCGTGAAACATTATTTAATTTCGAAATGAAGTTTATATTATCTATTCCTTTTAAATCTTCATATAATGCAGGTGTTTCTATAATACTAGATATATTTGACAAATATTTTACTCTATTTTCTAATGGTGTTGTATTGCATACCTTAACTATTCCCTCATCCCACTCTATTAAATCACATATTATTTTCATTAATGTTGTTTTTCCTGCTCCATTTGGTCCTACTAAACCAACTATCTCCCCTTTATTTATTGATATGTTTATATTTTCTAATGCTTTTTTACTTTTGTATTTTTTATATAAATTTTCAATTATTAAAGTTTCCA
>JBOFVP010000417.1:0-3495 GCA_051653165.1 Clostridium sp. | reverse complement strand
AATTAAAAGATATTTAACTAACTATGTTTTAGGTATGATATTAGCATCAATTCTTATTACAACAACAACTATGGGTATTCTACTTTTTGGAGTTATTAAGGATGATGCAATTAAAGAATTAGAAATAAGTAAAAAAGTTATGAGCGAAGTATTAGATGGAATAAATGAATCAGTTACTTTATCAGGAAATATGATTGCAAATCAAGAAGCTACTAAAAATTTAGAAATAGAAGAAATAGAAAAGTTTTTGGAAGGAAATATAGAGGGCTCTAAATATATTAAAAGAGTAGCTGTTATTAATGATGAGGGTCAGCAAGTTGCAAAATATCCAAATACAGGTTACTCCTATGTTGGTGAGCGTGATTACTTTAAAGCTGCTATAAAGGGTACTGGGAACTATTCAGAGGTTATTACCTCAAGTTCAACTGGGGAGAAGATAGTTACATATGCAAGTCCAATAAGAGATAATGATAAAATTGTTGGAGTTGTTGCACCGGTACTTAGAATGGATGAAATTAAAGAAAAGTTTAATTCATTAGGGATAGAAGGGAATAGTATATCTCTTGTAGACAGAGATGGTAATATTATTTTTAATATTGGTGAATTAGATGAAATCGAGGTAGAGCTAAATAGTGAAAACTTTACTGTAATACCTAAGGTTATAAATGGTGAAAATGGTACAGAAAATATTTCAATAAACAATAAAAAGTATTTTTCTACATACACATATAATAAAGATATGAATTTTGGAATTATTTTAACTAAGGGAGTACGTGAATTAAACATAAGAATAATTAATGATATTTTAATTACAGCGTTTATTGCACTGTTAGCTTGTTCAGTTCTACTTATTGTTACAGTTAAAATGACTGGTAAGTTAATTCAACCTATTTGTTATCTTACAGAAAATTTTAGAGCCTTATCAAAGGGTGATTACACCATGAAAATTGAAAATAAAGTACTACAACAAAATGATGAGATTGGTGTATTGGCAAAATCTTGTGAGGAGTTAAGAGGTCAGATAATAAGTATTGTAAGCAAGTTACATGAAAATACAAATACCTTAGCAATTTATAGTGAAGAGATAAATGGGCTTATTAAAGTAAATTCACAAGCAGTATTAGAAACCTCAATGGAAATGGATACACTGAGCTTAAATTCAAAAGAAAATCTAAACAGTACTAAAGCTAGTGTTGAAGCTTTAGATCAAATAGCTCAAGGGGTAGCAGAGGTTGCAAATAATATAAGTAATTTTGTTATAGCTATTGATGATACAAATACAGGAGCTATGGATACTTCAAATCAATTAAAGATGACTGTTAAATCCCTTGAAACAGCAGTTATTAATAGTAATAATATTGAAGGTAAAATGACTTTCCTAGAAGATTTAACAAGTGAAATTAATGGATTTGGTGATGAAATATTAAAAATTTCAAGTCAAACTAATTTATTAGCTTTAAATGCTGCAATTGAGGCAGCACGTGCTGGTGAGGCTGGTCGTGGATTTGCAGTTGTAGCTAATGAAGTTCGTATTTTAGCTGATAATGTGGCTAAATCAGCAGTTAGTATAAATAATGTTGTTAAGGATATTAATAAAAATATTAGCTTAGTTTCAGAACTAGTTAAGCTTACAACTAATGATTTAAATGATGTTATGATAAGTGCTAAGGATAGAATAAATGATATGGAAAGTTTGGTATCTAGTGGGAATGAGTCACTAATATCAATTGAAAGCATTAATGCCATTGTTGAGGAGCAAACAGCTTCAATTGAAGAGGCTGTAGCATCAATTAGAATAATTCAGGAAGCACTTGAGAAAACTAATGCTATTGCATTTAATGTTACAAGTGAAGGGAATGAGCAAAAGAAAAGGTTAGATGAGGTTTGTGAGGTTTCAGAGAATATAGAAAAAATGAGTAAAGAACTTAAAAATGATATAAGTTACTTTAAAATATAAGATATAAGGTGTTTGATGGAGTGAATATGCTAAGTAGCTTGAAGGCTATAACAATTTAGCTAGATAAATAACTATATAGTATTGAATATTTTAAAGTGAATAATTTTAGTTTGAGTTTAAGGCGGTAGAAAGAAAATTTTCTACTGTCTTTTTTGTATTATAATTAGTCAAAATATAATACTAATTATTAAAAAATTAATAAAATATACATAAAAAGTTAAATATGCAGTTAATCATTATATGTTAATATATATAAGGAAATAATTAGCACTGTAAATAAGGTGAACTACCAAACAACAATAAAGTGCTTCAAGATTTGAAAAGTGGAAAAGCCAAGTTAGAAGTAGTGGTAGAAAACTTAAGACCTGATAGATCAGGATTAGATACAGGTAAATCAAGGGAAATCAATGATATGATAAATGGTGTTAATGGTAAAAAAGTAAAAACTAAGGGTGCTTTAATAGGAGAAGAGAAGGTGAATGGAAATACAATACAAACCTTTATTAAGTTTGATTTTATTTATAATGCAAGTCACTTAGTTGATAATTTGAAATAAAAAAGAGGGATAGAATGAATAACTTTTGGGGAAAAGAAACAATAAATAGTATTAAACTAGAGTTTAAGATAAAAGTAGGAGAGGTAACCTTAAATGATGAAAAAATAGTAGAAACTTGTATATTTTGGGGAAGAAAACATATTAGTAAAGAAGTAATAGATAATTACTACAACAGCTTATATCAGAGAATTATGAATCTGGATTTAGATGATGAGGATAGATATTCAAGAATTGGGGCTATAGATTTTGAATATGCTATAATTTATAGATATTTTAATCATTTAGATATGTATAAGAAATTAATGTATAATTCTGAGTCAATGTTATTGAATGGAATACCTCAGAAGAAAAAATATAGTGAGATTACAAAGTATAGAGGTTTTGGGTTTTTCAAAGTGCTAAAAAGAGTTCATTCATTAATAATGCTTAGAAAATTTGAAGATATATATGCATTAATAACAAGAAAAAAGGGGAAACCACATGAGTGTATAGAATTTGCAAAATGGGATTACTGTAGTATAGATGAAATACTATATACCCTAGATTTAGATTTAGACTGTTATATGACAAATAAGAATGAATCAGTTGAAGCACAAATTAAGCTTTATTATGCATTATATTTATATTTAACAACGGAAGACAATAAAGAGACATTCAAAAAAATAATATTAAATAATGCACAGAAGATGATAGAACACTATGCATTTGCGGTTTATGATGAGTATATACAATTACTAGACTTATCCATGGAGTTCCCAGAAATATTTGGAGATATATTAGAAACACCTCATAAAATAGTACCAGCAGATGAAAGTTTACTAAGTTTTAATTTAGTAAAGCCCTTAACCCCATTAAGCAAAGAAGAGGAAGAATCAATAAAAAAAATGAAGAAAACCTCTCTTAAAGCATTAATGAATAAGCCAAAAGGGATAAAGAAACAAAAAGAATTAATAAGAGAATATGTTGTATTAAGACATAACTC
>JBOFVP010000416.1:0-1725 GCA_051653165.1 Clostridium sp. | reverse complement strand
AAATCTTTGCATATATTATAATATAAAGATATTTTGAAAGGAAGATTAATATGATAAAAGAAGAATTAAAGCAAATACATAACGAGGAGGGCGTAGACATTTTCTTTCGCAAGTATTTAAAAACAAAAGAGAATTTACTAAATGTAAAAAAATCTGATTTACTATTTTTATATAAAACAATATTCCCAATGGCACAAATACCATCTTATAGGAATAAAGAGTATATATGGGGTATGTTGAAAGATTATTATAGAAACAAAGATAGATCAAATACAATTCTTAAATATAATTAGCGAAAAAATAAGGGATAATCTATACAAATTAATGTATAAACTATCCCTTTTAAGTGTAAAATATTATTGCAACGATAAGTTGACGGATTTAAAGCGTAGAATTTTTTAGCACAATATCATTCTTTATCTACGCTTTATTTTTTTAATGTGTTTGACACCTGTCATAATCATTCTTTAAATTATTATAATTTTGTTCACAATATACCAGCGTTGTAGTAGGTGATGCATGCCCTAATAAATGTTGAATCGAATTTAAACTCATTCCAGATTTAAGGTTTAAAGTAGCATTGCTATGTCTGAATATATGCGGAGTAACAGGTTTGTCTATCTTAGCCCTTTCTTTTATAGCTTTAATTTCGGTCTGTATAGCTCTTTGTTTTAATCTTACATATGGTTTTCTTTTAGTTACAAACAACGAAGGAGAGTTATCATCCCTTGTTTGCAAATATTTTTCAATATATAATCTAGTCTTATCATTTATGAAAGTAGTTCTTTCTTTGTCTCCCTTTCCAATAACTCTAACCGAATTATCTAATTGTATATCACTTACATTCATATTAACTATCTCAGATATTCTTCCGCCAGTGGAAAATAAAACCTCTACTAAAGCACGTTCTCTATCAGTTTCACAAGCATTTCTTATTTTCTCTAACTCTACAACTGTTAGCGATTTTCTTAGTCTTTTAGGCAATTTACTTATTGTTAAATTCTTAGATGGATTACTAGATATTATTTCCTCATCTGCCAACCACCCAAAAAATGATTTTAATATATATGTTATAGAGTTTTTCGTAGAAGGTTTCTTGCCTTTGCTTTCATTAATTAGAAAATAAACCAAATCATTTTTGGTAATGCAAGATACTGGTTTTATAATTGTTTGTGATAATTTTCTTAAAGTATATGTATAATTTTTTAGGGTTAAATCACTATAATTTTCCATCTTTTTAACTTGTAGATATAATATTATCTTCTCTTCCATGTCACTTACAACTAATGAATTTTCTATAGATACCACCTCATAATCGTGTAGTGAATAGTAGAGTATATCCCTTATTCTTTTTTGTTCACTTAACTCCAATCCCATTTCTAAACTCATTTTCCCTATTACTTTAACAACAAATTCCTCGTTACAATTCATGATACTATCAACTCCTAAATGTTTATTTATTACATTTATTGTATCATTTTGAAATAATATTGTCAACTACTTTAATTTATTTATTTAAATTTTCTTATAAGTGTAATCTTTTCTATTATTCAGCATATAGTGTAATATAAAAGAATTTAAAGGAGATTACAATTATGGACTTATTATCAACAATAAAAATATTTTATGAAACATTTACTATTCCAGAGGATAGGGATGATGCATCTTTTGAAGAATTTATATATTCTTTTTTAAACGAAAACTTCATGCTTGAATCAATGCGTG
>JBOFVP010000415.1:0-30589 GCA_051653165.1 Clostridium sp. | reverse complement strand
TTTTGGCTTTTCCTCTGTTTTTTTATCATCTCCACATCCAACAAATGTAAATGCTGATAATGATACTACTGCTGATAGTGCTAAAGCAATAACTTTTTTCTTCATTATAATATAATCCCCCTATGGTTTAAATAATTATTCTTTAATAATTCTATAATTTAATACATTTAGATTATAAAATCATATTGAATCTTAATTTTAATATTTCCATTTAATTATTATTATTAATTCATCATCTTTAAGTTCTGCACTAACTTGATTTCCAAGCTTTTCAACTAAGGACTTTACTATTGCTAGTCCTAATCCAGTATTTCTATCATTTCTCGAGTCATCTATTGTATAAAATCTATTAAAGATATTTTTCACATTATCTTCATTTAAGTTTGGAGCATTATTTACAAACACAGAAAATATTTCTCCATTTTCTTCCTTAAGATATATTTTAACATCACCCTTTGCATGTTTCAATATATTTCCAATCAAATTGGAGAAAATTCTTCTTACTGCACTCTTATCAGATATAATATTTGGGATATTATCTTCTATTTCAATAATAGGTTCAATTTCTTGTTTTACAAATTCATTATAATAAGTTGCAATACTATCGCTTAATTCACTTTTTAAATTTACCTTTGTTAAATTAAACTTAAACTCATTTGTATTAAGTCGTGATAAATCATAAAAACTAGTAATTAACTCCTCTAAACTCTTAGTTCTTTTCTCAATTATATTAATATATTCTATCTTATCTTCCTCTAGTGTTTTATTATCCTTAAGTAATTGTACATATCCAATAATTGATGTTAATGGAGTTCTTAAATCATGTGACATACTTGCTATGCTTTTTTTTATTTCCTCTTCAATCCCCTTACTTCTTGCACTTATTTTCTGTGATTCATCATATAACTTATTAATTTCTATAACTAATTCTTCAATACTATTGTCTATTGCCTTAGTATGTAAATTAACATACTCTCCTTTATTTTTCCTTATTTGATTGGATATCTTTTTAACTTCCTTTTTTAACATATAATTATAATACGTTAAGAATAAAATTATCATTATAAGTATAAAATACATCAAGTCACCCATCCCCTCCTTAAAATACCTTTAGGGATTTGATTAAAACATCAAATCCCAAAGTAATTATATTATTTTATCTGATGCCAAGAATTACTTGATATCTTGCTTCTTAAACATTTGAATACCTACTACTAATCCTATTACTGTAGTTATACCTGCTATAATCATTGATCTTACAACATCTCCAGTTGTTGCTAATACTGATGTTGCTAATAATATATTGTAAAATGGAGTTAGTTCATATATTTTATCAAACCATGGATATATTCCATAAAGGAATGATATAAGTGTAGGTAATATTACAAATATACCAACTGAAATTCCTATTGTAGCTCCATTACTTTTTACTAATGTTCCTATTATCATTATTATTGAAATTGTAGCTGCATTAGCTATTAACGCTGCTACAAAAGTTAATAACATACCCATTATTTCTGTAGTTCCAAAATCATTACCAACTCCATTCATAATTAATGATGCAATTGTGGATATTGTAACTAAACTCAATGTAAATATTGCTGTACCTATAACTATAGCCAAGAACTTAGATAAATAAAATTCCCATCTTTTCTTTCCATATGCCAATGTATTTTTTATTGTTCCTTGTGTATATTCCTTTGCCATAAATGCTGCTATTAAAACACCTATTAATATTTCTAATGCTCCTGCACCAAATGATGCATGATACACTTCTAATGTTGTAGGATTCATTGGGTCTTTTGCTGATAAATGAAATCCAATTGAACCTGGTGTTACAACCTGTTGTTCAGCACCTATTCCCATTTGACTTAAAACCATTTCCTTTTGATCTTCTGGCATATCTCCTAAGGCATCCATCATAACCTCACCCATTAAAGGTGATGCTAACGCTGCCATTAATAATGAAAGAACTATTGATATCACACATAATACTCTAAATGTTTTATTTTTAAATAATTTATATAATTCCGCTTTTAATAATCTATTCATTTTTTCCACCTCCAATAGCATTTACAAAATATTCTTCTAAACTTTCACCCTTTACTCCTATACTTTCCACTATTACACCATTTTTTGAAAGTACTGAATTTATTTTGCCTACGCTATCTAAGTGACTAAATATCTTTATTTTATTCTTCTCTAATACCTCGTAATTAGTAATATTTAATTCTCTTTCTAATAAAGTAACTGCTCTACCTGAATCATCAACATTTAAATGTATATATTGCTTACATTTTTCATTTAATTCTTCCCCTGATAGCTCCTCTATTAGTTTTCCATCACTAATTATTCCATAACATGTAGCTAGTTCTGAAAGTTCACCTAATATATGACTTGATATTATTATAGTTACATCTTTTTCCCTATTAATTTTCTTTAATAATTCTCTTACTTCTACAATTCCCATTGGATCTAATCCATTAATTGGCTCATCTAATATTAAAAGTCTTGGATTACCTAAAAGTGCATTTGCAATTCCTAATCTTTGTCTCATTCCAAGAGAAAAATCCTTAACCTTCTTCTTTCCTGTATCCTTTAATCCAACTAATTGTAAAACTTCATCTATACATTCTTTTCCTGCAATATCCCTTACTAATCTTGATATTTCAAGGTTTTCTCTTGCAGTCATAGTTCCATAGAATGCAGGTGTTTCTATAAGACTACCAACCATTCTTCTTCCATTATTTAATTCAGCTTCACTGCTTTCCCCAAAAAGCTCAATCTCTCCTGAGGTTTTGTGACTTAACCCTGTTACTAATCTAATTAAGCTTGTTTTTCCTGCTCCATTCTTACCAATGAAGCCATATATATCTCCCTTTTTAACTGTCATATTAATATTGTCTACTGCTTTTTGATTTCCATATACTTTTGTAAGATTATTAGTTTTTAAAATTGTACTTTCCATTTTGTTGCCCTCCCGATATCTTATGATTTTATTATATTAGCTAGGTTATAAGATACCTTAAAGCAAATATTAAGAAAGTATTAAGCTTAGATTTAGCTTTTACTTAATATCTTTATTCTGCTAGCTTAAATCCAATTCCCCATACTGTTTTTATATAATCATTTGTTTTATCTATCTTAGCTATTTTTGACCTTAAGTTGCTTATATGAACATTTACCGTGTTTTCATCTCCTAAAAACTCATCATTCCAAACTGATTCAAATAAGTTTGCCCTAGAAAATGCCTTATTTGGATTACTCATTAATAGCTCCAATATAGAAAACTCTCTTAATGTAAGCTGTATTTCACATCCATTTATAAATACTTGTCTAGCTTCTACATCTAAAGCAATATTTTTATGCTTTATTTGAGTACTTTTCTTTTCACTTTTTGTAAACTGCTTATATCTTCTTAACTGTGCTTCTACCCTTGCTATTACTTCTTGTATGTCAAAGGGCTTTGTTATATAATCATCTGCCCCTAATCCCAATAGATTTATTTTATCCTCTTGAGTTGTTCTTGCGGAAATTACTATTACAGGCATAGTCTTTGATTTTCTTATTTCACTAATAATTCCTTCACCTGTTACCCCTGGAAGCATTAAATCTAATAATACAATATCATAATTAAACTGTTCTAAGCACATTAACCCCTCTGACCCTGAATATGCCCCTCTAACCTTATACCCATTGTTTGATAGGATTTTGCATAATAATCCATTAATATCAACATCATCCTCTACTACTAATACTTCTATTACACTCATAACGCCTCTCCTCTCTTATTATTACATTATATAATATTATTGCAATATTTCAAAATACAACCATATTTATAAGGATAGTGTTTATGTATGCATAAATTTAGGTTATAATACTATTAAATGCAAAAAGAGATGAGGAGCAAATTATGAATATTATTAGAGATTATATATATACAGAAGAAGAATTTGAAGATATTCAAAGAAATTTTAATGGAAAAGCAGAATTTGATAATGGCTCAATATTCCTAAGTTCTAACACATCTATTGAGCATAATCGTATTAAACGTAAAATATTATCTAAATTAGATACATTTTTTTATAACTCAAAATGTGAGCCCTTTGATGAGCAAATTGAAGTGATTTTTAAGAATAGTGAGGAACTATATAAATATAAGCCTGATATATTTGTAGTGTGCGATAATGCAACTAAACTTGGTGAGAGCTTCACTTCATCACCTAAAATAATTTTTGAGGTTGTATCTAAGACAACTGCATCCCATGATTATATAACTAAATTAGCTGTTTATCAGAAATTTAAAGTTGAAGAATATAATATAGTTGAGCAATCTGGAAAAATAATTCAATATTCATTAGTGGATGACCAATATATAATTTCTGATGTATACAAAAATGATGATGTATATATCAGCACCATTTTTCCCGATTTAAAGATTAACTTAAAAGATATTTATTAGTTTAAACTCCAGTATACTGTTTAGTTTACTGGAGTTTATTGATTTTAACCTCTTTACATTCTCTTCTATAACAATTAAAATAAATGTAGAATTTCTTACATAAGTAATGAAATATATTTTCACATTAGGAGGAACAACATTTGAGAAATGTAATATACGTAACTGGACATAAAAACCCTGATTCCGACTCAATATGTGCTGCATATGGATACGCTGAATTTAAAAACAAAACTGGTGATATTCCTGCACTACCTGTTAGACTTGGAAATGTTAATCAAGAAACTCAATTTATTCTTGATAGTTTTGGAGTTAAGGCTCCTGAACTTTTAACAACAGTTAAACTTAAGGTTGAAGATTTAAAGTTTGACAACATCTCTCCTGTAACTGCTGATATATCATTAAAGATGGCTTGGAACATAATGAGAGAAAAAAATATAAAGACTCTTCCTGTAGCTGATTGTAATGATCACTTAATAGGGGTACTTTCTATTTCAAACCTTACTTCATCTTATATGGATATTTGGGATAACAGAATCCTAGATAAAAGTAACACTAGTTTAGATAATATTATGGATACTTTATCTGCAAAACCATTATATATTAATGATGCTGTTAAAAAATTCCCTGGTAAGATATGTGTTGCTGCAATGCAAGCTAATAGCATGAAGGAACATGTAGAAGCTGGAGATATAGCTATCGTTGGTGATAGACCTGAGGTTCAAGAAGAATTAATTAACGAAAAAGTTTCATTAATTATTGTTACTGGATCTCACAAGCTTACTGATGAATTATTAGAGAAGTCTAAAAATGCTGGAATTACAGTAATTTCTACTCCACATGATTCATTCACAGCTTCAAGACTTATAATACAAAGTATCCCTGTTGGATATGTTATGGGAAAAGAAAATCTTATATCTTTCTCAACTGACGATTTAGTTGATGATTTAAAGGATATTATGATTGAAACTAGATTTAGAAGCTACCCTGTAACAGATACTGAAGGTAGAGTTATTGGTACAATGTCAAGATACCACTTAATTTCAAACCATAAAAAGAAAGTTATCCAAGTTGACCACAACGAAAGAGGACAATCAGTTCATGGTTTAGAGGATGCTGAAGTTCTTGAGATTATCGACCACCACAGAGTTGCTGATATTCAAACTAACAATCCTATTTACTTTAGAAATGAACCAGTTGGAAGTACTTCAACAATAGTTGGTAAGTGTTTCTTTGAAAATGGTATTAGACCATCTAAACAAGCAGCTGGACTTTTATGTGGAGCTATAATTTCTGATACATTACTATTCAGAAGTCCAACTTGCACTCCTCAAGATAAGTATATGTGTAAAAAATTAGCTGAAATCGCTGGAATAAAGAGCATTGAAGATTTTGCTAAAGAAATGTTTAAAGCTGGTACTTCTTTAAAGGGAAAAACAGTTGAACAAATCTTTAATCAAGATTTCAAACCTTTTGCTATGGGTGAATACAAGGTTGGGGTTGCTCAAGTTAATACTATGGACATTGAAGGATTTATGCCACTTAAGGATGATATGCTTAAGTACATGAATAGAAAGGCAGAAGAGGTTGGATTTAATACAGTTATGCTACTACTTACTGACATATTAAATGAGGGTTCTCAAATCCTTGTTGTTGGACGTGATTCTGTATTAGTTGAAAAAGCTTTTGCTATTACTTTAGAAAATAATATGGCATTTTTACCTGGTGTTCTTTCAAGAAAGAAACAAGTAATTCCGCCATTAACAAATGCAGCAATGAATTAATGTAAAAAGAGTGTAACAGATGTTACACTCTTTTTACATTGCCCATTTTTTATTTTTAGTGAAGTTAACATTTAACCATTTTTGAAGTTCAAAGTGATTAGTTTCTTCATCTATTATTTCTCTTAGTTTGTCCATATCGTCAAGAGACTTAATCTTTGAATCTTTTGATACAACAAAATCTATTTCTATTCTTAGTTCTCTTCCCATTTTAGCAACTCTAGCTATTGAATCTTCCATATTATATTCTTCTTCTAGTTCCTTTACTAGTGTATAAATATCTTTATTTATTTCATCATCAGCTTTAACATGTATTACTTCTCTAAATGCACCTATAAGTGATGCTATTGGAACCTTTAAAAATATTAATGAAGTTACTATAACCATGGCTGGATCTACAAACCTTGATATTTCACTTAATCCTAATATACTTAATACCATTGAAATCATAAATCCAACAAGCACACCAACACTAAGAATTGTATCCATTAACCATTGATTACTTTCTGCCTTTACTATTTCAGAATTTAACTTCTTACTACTTTTTTTCATATATGAATAAACTATCGTACATCCAACTGAAGAAACTATTGCATAGAACATTGCGAATCCTGCATCAACATTATTACCACCAGCTAATACTTCTTTAACTGCATTTGATAATGTTATTAAGCACATTCCTAAAAGTACTATTGATTTAATAATTACTATAATTGGTTCTAATGCTGCCTTTCCAAATGGATATCTTTTAAAATCATTTTTACTTATAAAAGTTGTTACCATAATTGCAAATATCGATAAGAATAAACTTACTAGAGAATATAGTCCATCAAAGGCTATCATCTCTGAATCTATCGCTCATCCCCATGCAATACCAAGGACAGCGAAGAACAGACCTCCTAGGGCTGAAAATTTTAAAATTTTGTTTTCCGCTTTCATACTTTACACCTCATTTATTTCTTTAATACTATTTTATTCCTTAAATGAGAAATTCTCAACTCATTAACATGTCCTTAAATTTCAATTAATGTGGGTATTTATAACTTTGTATAAATTTGTAAATAGCATGAAAGTACATAAATTTCTGTGTATTAATGCTTAAAAGCTGTTTTTTTTGCTATTTTTAATAAAAATAACTTTTAAACAATGTCAAAAAAGGACTCAACTGAGTCCTTTTTTATTATTTTGCTTCTTTAACAAATTTGCTGTTAACAAATCCCTTTTTATCTTTATACTTAATTTGGTACCAATTTCCTGTAGTGTCTAATATCTCAAAGGTTTCTCCTTCAAAAATATATCCAATAGCCTTTCCTTCGCTATTAATTATAGAAAGATTACCCTCTACATTATTTGTTGTAGCAATTTGTCCATTAGATAACGTAGGAGCTGTAGTTTTCACCTTTTCACCCTTAAACTCTTGAACATATTCCTTACTTACATATCCACTCTTATCTCCATTTTGGATTAAGTACCAATCATCCTTCTCATCCTTAATATCAAAAGTATCTCCTAACATTAAGTATGCTGTAGGTCTTGATGTATCTGATGCTGCACTTCTAACAGTTAAGTTACTATTTACACCAACAACCTCACCCTTAGAAACAGCTCTTGATACCATTCTTGATGCAACCTTAATATATTGCTTAGCTACATATCCTGATTGACCATTAAAATTGATTTTATACCAATCACCTGATTCTCCTGTTATTGTAACAGATTGTCCTTTTCTTAAAGATCCAATAACAGAATGATTTGTTCCTGCTCCACTTCTTACATTAAGAGCTGAAGAAACTTGAACAATACCTTCTCTGTTTGTTGACCCTCCACCAGAACTTTGACCTTCTACAATAATATAGTCCTTCGAAACAAATCCTTCTCTTCCATCGAAGTTAATCTTAAACCAGTTACCTGATTCACCTATTATCTCTACCTTTTTATTCTTAGGTAGAGAAGCTATTACTGAATGGTTTGTTCCAGCTCCACTTCTTACATTAAGTGAGTCATTAACATTAACTATTCCATATTTCTTATCTGAAGGTGGAGTTACTGGTGGTTCTGGAGTTTGACCTCCGCCGCTAGTTTCTAAATTAATGTATTGCTTAGATGCATATCCTTGCTTACCATCAAATGAAATTTTATACCAATCACCTGATTCTCCAACTATTTCAACCTTTTTATCTCTAGGTAAAGTAGCTATTACTGAATGGTTTGTTCCAGCTCCACTTCTTACATTTAATGAAGTTTTTACATTAACAACACCATATTTCTTTTCTACCGGTGGTGTAACAGGTGGTTCTGGCTTAGTTTCTTCTCCTGAACCTTCAACCTTTACAAACTGCTTAGATACATATCCATCTCTTCCATTAAATAAAATCTTATACCAGTCTCCTGATTCTCCTAAAATTTGAACCTTTTTATTGTTTCCTAATGACCCAATAACTGAGTAGTTTGTTCCTGGTCCACTTCTTACGTTAAGAGCACTATCAACATTAACAACGCCATATTTTTTATCCCCTGATGGCGGATCTGGTGTAACTGGAGGTGGTGTTGGCTCTACTGGTTCTTGTCCATTAAATGACATTGCCTTTTCCATAACTCCATATATTTTTTGCCCATAAGTAGCATTATTCTTAGCTGCTTCTGCTAATGATCCATATTTACTTGTGTCATATCCTGGTACAGCCCACTTTCCAGCTAACTCTTCTAATGAAGGAGCTGAACCCTTATTTACTAAGTGATATCTTGGATCAACACAATCTTGCTTTAATGGATCTTTTGATGCATAAGCCTTTAAATGTTGAACTTGAGCTCTTAGTCCAATTTGAGCTGAAGGGAATTTTTCTCTTTCATTCCCATTTCCTGTTGCTCCAATTCCAGCAAAGTTATTGTCCTCTGGGGCTACAATTCCACCATATTGGAAATATCCAGTCTCCCAAATAGCTTGAGCTACAACCATATCTCCTCTAACACCCTCTATTTCTGCTTCCTTATATGCTAAGTCTACAAACTGTTCCATTGAAACTGTAAGCTTATATGAAACATTATATTTCTTTGAGTGATCTCTAAGATAAGCCTTAAACCCTTCTTTTGTAACCTCTGATTTACCTATTATACTATGCTTAACTTTAAATATTTCTTCTGGATTAACTGGTGGTTCCGGCTTTGGTGGTTGTGTTTGTCCACCAGTTATTCTTATATAATCAGCTGATGCAAATCCTGTAACCTTATTCCCGTTAACATTTGCTCTTACCTTATACCATTTACCTCTTTCCTCAAGAATATCAACCTTTGTACCATTTGATAATCTTCCAACTGCTGCTGAGCTTGTTGATGGCTCTTTTCTAACATTAAGATAACTTGATATATTATAAACTTCCCCTGTGTTTATAGCTTCATCCTCTCCTGGAATAGGTAATTGACTCTCTGAAGCTACTGCCTTTTTAAAATGAGGCCATAAATTTGGTCTATCTTGAATCATCATTCTTGAACAAATTTTTCCACTAGCATCATTATGCATAACAATATTATCTGCTGATATATTATGTTTTTTCATTAAATATTTTGTTAACTCTATAGTATGCTCCATAGTCTTATCAAAATTATTACCTTGGTTAACACACATTTCAATTGCTATAGTATTTCCATTGTTTATTTTAGCTCCAGAACCACCATCTCCAACATGCCAACCCTTCCATGTATCTTCTAAAGCTTGTACTATATTACCCTCATCAACAATATAATGAGCCGATGCATTTGCATTTGGATGATTAGCAAAATAGTTTCTATTCGCCATTGCAGTAGCACCTTTTTTTCTATTATCAGTGTCATGAATAACTATGTACTTTGGCTGTATTGTTACACCCTTAGAATAGTTTATATCTATTAATTGTTTATTAACTTTTAATCCGTTAATTACTGGAGTATTACTTTTTACACTAAAGTTAGTTGGTCTTTTTTCATCATGAATATGACCTGCTGCACAATAATTTGGATCGTTAATATCTATATCTTCTTTTGTATTTTCATCTTCTATTATTGGATGGAAACTTTCTTCTATCTTATCCTTTGATAGTTCCTCTTCTTTTTTCTCTTCAATTTCACTATCATTAGACAACTTCTCCTCTGATTTAACATCCTCATTTATTCCATCGTTATTTAACTCTTGTTCTATCTTATTGTTTATTTCACTTTTTTCAGCTGCTAGTACAACTTTTCCATCAATTACCACGAAGTTACTTGTTATAACTGATGCTACTAATAAGGTACTAATAAATTTTCTCTTCATTTTTAACCCCCGTTAAAATTAATTACACTAAAATTTTATACTATACTACTAGTAATTACAACACATTTATCCATTTTATAGCACTATATTATTAATATTATTTAAAATAAATTTTCTTAAATCTAATAAAGGCGGAATATGTTAAATTAATTAACTACCCGCCATTTTTTATCTTCTCATATTATTAATCATTCCCCACATCTCGTCAGATGTTTGAAGGGCTTTTGAACTCAATTGAAAGGCTCTTTGTGTTACTATCATATCTGTGAATTCCTCACCAATATCAACATTAGATCCTTCTAAAGCTCCCTGTAGTACATTATTATCAGTTTCTCTATAAACTTGCACACCTGGTGCTGCTACATATGTATTTCCTCCTGCTGAAAGAAACGCTTGATCACCAACAGCATTATATAATGGAAGATTAGCTACCTTAACAAAGCTATCATTTTGCTTTTTATAGACTTCTCCCTTTGTATTAATTAAAAAATTATTAGATGTAAATCCATTATTAGCATTAGCTGGCTCTAACTCTAACATATTCCCATTAATATCAACAATTCTACCCATAGAATCAACACGGAAGTTCCCATCTCTAGTATATACGTGTCCACCATCAGGAGTAGTTAATCTCATAAACCCTTCACCATCAATTGCAATATCTGTTGATTTAAGAGTCTGTAGAATATTTCCTTGAGATGTATTTCTGTACCAATCAGTTGTCTTAACCCCTGTCCCTATAACAGAATCCCTATTATTAACTGGATATCCTAGTCTATCTAATGACTCAGAATATAAATCTTTAAAACTTGTTTCAAGCTTCTTATATCCTTGAGTTTGTGAATTAGCAATATTATTTGATATAGAATCTAGTTTAACTTGATTAGCATTCATTCCTGCCTTACTTGTCCAAATTGCTCTTAACATAAATTCACCTCACTATCTTACTGCACCTATTTCATTTGCAGCTTTTCCTAACGTTTCATCTAACATACTTACAAACTTTTGATTTGTTTCAAAATTTCTCATAGTAGTCATCATTTGAACCATTTCATCAGTTATGTTAACATTTGATCTTTCTACAAAACCTTGATGAACCGATACTCTTGCATTATAAGTAGGATTTTCAGCTCTGTAATAGCTATCCCCTACTTTTTCTAATGAACCATAATTTTCAAAATCAGCTGTTAATAATCTGTGATTAACTCTTCCTTCGATGTTAATATTATTATTTTCATCTACAAGGAACTTGCTATTACCAACAAATATAGGCTCAACATTTCCTGTTCTTGCATTTGTTCCTAAAACTCTATCCCCTGTTGTAGTAATTAAATATCCATTATTATCTATTTTAAAGTTACCATCTCTAGTAAAAACTCTTTCATTTCCTCTTTGAATAACAAAAAAACCTCTTCCATCAATGGCCATATCATTCCTATTTCCTGTTTCCTTAATATCCCCTTGTGTAAAATGAGTAACAACATCATCAATAGATGTACCTAAACTAATTGTACCTAAATTATTAACCCTATTACCCTCTTTATTTTGAAGCATAACTTCATTAAAGCTTTTTGTAATAAGGTCTTCCTTCTTATAGCCTATGGTATTTGCATTCCCCATGTTGTTTGTAATTGATGACTGCTTATTCTCCATAGCTATTAGACCTGAAACTGCTGTATATATACCTCTTATCATTCCTTTTCATCCCTTTCAAACAGTGACTTACACTCATCATTATAATGCATGCCTAGTCCTCTTGCCTTTTCTTCTATTCTTCCTTCACTAACGGAATTTTCATAACTATATGAGAAATTTAAAATAGATGCTAATACCAATCCTATTCCAATTCCTAATAATATTTTTCTATCAGCTAAAAACCATACTATACTTTTTAGCTTTTGTATAAGTTTCTTACTAATAGTACCTCCCCCTTTCCAATAGAAAGCTCAACACATATTTCTTCATCAGTAAATCCTTCTCTAATTAGATTTCTAATCTTATCTTTTTTATTATTCTCAGATTTTACTTGATTAAAATTAATATTTGAAACTACTCCACTATCACCAGCTAGGAGATATTCCTGTTCAGATAACTCTTCACTTTCTTTTTCGTAACTTTCACTCTTTACTTTACCTTTTGATATACTATTATTCAAATCTTCTCTTAAGTCATAAATTTCTCTTTGAAGCTCTGTTATTACTTCTGCCATCTCTTTTCTTACCTTAGCAACCTCAAGTTTTTCTTCAGTTATATCTTCATTTTTTTTATTTAATATGTCTTTAAAAGAAGCCTTGCCCTCCTTTTGAAGGGCTATGTAATTTAATACTATTAATATTATTCCTACTACAATAAGTAATATAGGCATTTTATCATCACCTTAAAAATCTAATTTTTTTAATTCTTCTCTAAGTTTCTTAATTGCTCTACTATGTAACTGACAAACCCTTGATTCAGAAACCTCTAACACTTGTCCAATTTCTTTAAGGGTTAAACCCTCATAGTAATAAAGATTAAGGACTGTTCTATCCTTGTCCTTTAATCTCTCAATTCCCTGTGTAAGTAATCTAATACTTTCTTGGTCTTCTAATGAAGATTCAGGACTTGGACTATTTTTATCTTCAATTAACCCCATTCTTGTCATATCCTCATCATCTGAAAAAACAACCTCTTCTAATGACATAATTGACATGTAATTAATATACCCCTCTATTTCATATACAGCCTCTTTATTAACACCCATATATTTAGCAATTTCTTCATTTGTTGGTTCTCTATCATTTTGCCTTTGAAGTGTTTCCATGGCATCATTGTATTTATGTAACTTATCCATGGCCCCTTTAGAAATAGGACGTTCTTTTCTTAGCTGATCTATCATGGACCCCTTAATTCTTAATGAGGCATAGGTGGAAAATTTCACACCTTTACCCTCATCAAATTTATTTATAGCATCCACTAATCCAACCATACCATAGCTAATAAGATCCTCATATTCAATATATTTTGACTTTCCTAATGTTACCCTTGATGCAATATATTTAACTAAGGGAATATATTCTTTAACTAATCTTTCTTTAATCTCTTCAGTAACTATGGTGTTCACTTCCTCTCTTTTTCTACAATACGCCTCTTTGCTTTCTCATAAGCTGAAAAACTTTAGATACAATCTTATCTCTATCTCTTTCAGTTACATCTACAAATTGTATTCCGCACATAAATTGCTTGTCCTCTGTTCTGTCAAGTCTTACTACTTTTCCTACTACATTAAACTTATCTTCATTAATAATGATATTAACTCTAATATCATCTCCAACCGTAGCCTCATCATCTATTTTAAGCTTCATTCCTCCACCACTTAAGTCAACTATTATTCCCTTTTTCCAGTTTAACTCTTCATCATTTGTGATTTTAGAATAAAATGTATATTCAACAGCCTTAACTCTTACAAAATCTCTTCTTTGAATTTTTTTTATATTATAAGGTAATGTTATCTTATAAAGATAAAGTGAACTTTCAATCCTTCTCTCTATAATTTTACCTTTAAATTTAAAACACCCGCCATCTTCAGTATATACCATTAACTCACATTCCTCACCATTATGAAGCGGTAGATACACTCCATTATTAACTGGTATATTTATTGAATATCCATCATCTGTAACATCCTGTATTACACTCTTAAACGCCTCTTCATCCTTAATAACCTCTATTTTCTGATTAATCTCTAACTTTAATCTACGCATACCATACTTCCCCCTATGAAAATAAATTAAATAATTTTTTAAACAATCCTTGTGCTCCCGCCTTTGAATTTACATAGTCCCCAATTATTTTATCTCCAATTTCTCCAATACACTTTGCACCTTGAGAATTTGGATATGATATCATAAATGGCTTCTGTTCTCTTACACCCTTTACTAAATACTTATCTTCGTAAATACACCCTAAATATTCAATATTAATATTTAAAAATCTATTTACTGCGTTACTAAATTTTTTAAATGTAATATCTGCTTCTTCTTTGTCAAAAGCTCTATTAACAACTACTTTTGCCCTATCTTTAATCTTAAAGTGATCTGCTGCTTTTAATAAACTATAGGCATCTGTTAAAGATGTTGGCTCTGGTGTTGTTATTACAATCAATTCTTCTGAACAAGCTAAGAAAGCAAGTACACTTCTACTTATCCCCGCACCAGTATCCATAAGTATATAATCATACCCTTCTAACCCTTGAAGCTTTGATAAAAACATACTTCTTTCGTACTCTTGCATATCTTCTATTCTGTTTAATCCTGAACCACCTGGAAGTAACTCTACCCCCTCTGGTCCTTGAATAATAACTTCATCAATTGACTTTCCCTTTATAATATCAAAAATACTATACTTTGGAAAAATGCCCATTAGCACGTCATCATTACCCATTCCTATATCTGCATCAAATATTAAAACTCTTTTACCAGTTTTCCTAAGATATATTGCTAAGTTAACAACAAAGTTGGACTTTCCAACCCCACCCTTACCAGAAGTAACTGTAATTATCTTAGCTTTTTTATCTTCAGAAGTATCATTATTATTGTTTACTAAACTTCTTAACCTTGCTGCTTGATCTAACATAATAATTCCTCACCTAAAATAAAGTTTAATATCTCATCCTTAGACGGAGTTTTAATATCATCTGGAACATTTTGTCCTGTAGTTATATAACTAATTGGAGTACCTGCATATTTATAAATGTTATACAAAGAACCATATACTGAAGTTTCATCCAATTTTGTTATTATAATACTATCATAAGACAATTCTTTATATCCTTCAACAATTGTTTTTATATCTTTGTTTTTTGTTGTAGAACTTACTACTAATTTAATAGAATCAGCCTTAGTTTTCTGAACAAATGCTCTTAATTCTGATATTTGCATTGCATTCTTACTACTTCTTCCTGTAGTATCAATTAACACAACATCACAATCTTTCATACTCTCAATTGCCTCTTCCATTTCCTTTATTGTAATTACAACTTTAAATGGAATATTCATAATTTCTGCATAGGTTTTTAGTTGATCAACAGCACCAATTCTATATGTATCTACTGTTATTAATCCTACTTTTTTCTTTTCTATTAGTGATAATCTTCCAGCTAACTTTGCAATGGTTGTTGTTTTTCCCACTCCAGTAGGGCCAACTAATACCACATTACCTAATAGATTATTGTTACCTATCTCTATTTCATCAGCTATTATACTCTTTAATTCATTAACATCCTTTATATTATCTTCATATCCTTTAATTAACTCTTCATCAATATCAATATTATTAATGAACTCCTTAACAGGATTTACTTCCTCTTCTTTTTGAGTGTTCTTAATCACTTTATTAAGCAGTTCTTTCATTTCCATCACATCTTTTTCTAATGATGCATTATCTTTTACTTCTTTCTGCTCAACTTGAACATCTGTATCCTTCTTCTTATTTTGAAGTTCTCTTTCCATTACTCTCTTTATATCTTCTAGAGAATCTTCAAAGCTACTATCATTTTTTTTATTGAACTTAGGAGTTTCTTCTGAAGCTTTACTTTCAACAGCCGCTGTTACCTCTATTAGCTTTGGTTCAAAAAATCCTTTAAATCCTTGTTTCTTCACTTTTCTTTGACTAATAATTACTGCATCTTTCCCTAATTCATGTCTTATTCTTGTTAATGCTTCATTCATATTAGCAACTAAATATTTCTTAATTATCATCCTAGTGAAACAACTCCTTCAGTTCTAATTTCAACATCATTTGGTATCTCATTTAATGATAGTACCATAATGTGTGGGAATACCATCTCTATTAATCTTCTAACTCCTGGTCTTATGTTTGGAGAAACTAATAAAACTGGTTGATTGTTATGGAAATATACTGTTTCTATAGTACTTCTAAGAGCATGGAATATTTGTGTTGTAGTATCTGGATCTATACTTAAATAGCTTCCTTGCATTGATTTTTGTGTGTTAGCTTGAATCAACTCTTCTAATTGAGGATTTAATGTAACTACAGTTATACATCTATTTTCATCAATTATTTGATTACAAATCATTCTAGAAAGTGAGAATCTTGCATACTCAGTTAATACTTCTAAGTCCTTTGTATTTCTAGAGTTATCTGCTAATGATTCCATAATTGTAACCATGTCTTTTATTGGCACCTTCTCCTTTAAAAGATTTTGTAATACCTTTTGAAGTTCCCCAATTGTCATTAAATCAGGTATAAGTTCCTCTACAACTGCACTATATTTTTCTCTTAAATTATCAACTATTAGCTTAACTTCTTGTCTTCCTAATAATTCATAAGAATGTTGTTTTATTGTTTCAGTTAAATGTGTAACCATTACTGTTGTTGGATCAACTACTGTTAATCCTCTTATTTCAGCTTCTTCTCTTTGGTCTGTATTTATCCATACTGCTGGTAATCCAAAGGTTGGCTCTATTGTTTTAATACCTTGAATTTCTCCATTTTCCCCAGTTGGGTCCATTGAAAGAAGCATATTTGGCATTAATTCTGATGATACAACTACAGTACCCCTTATTTTAATAACATATTCATTGGTCTTAAGCTGTAAATTATCCCTTATTCTTATAGGTTGAACTACAACTCCCATTTCAATTGCACATTGCCTTCTAACTGAAGCAATTCTTTGAAGTAAATCTCCACCACTGCTCTCATCTGCTAATGGAATTAATCCATATCCTATTTCAACCTCCATAGGTTCCACAGCAATTAAATTCATCACATTTTCTGGTTCTTTTGTTTCACTTTCAATTATTTCTTGCTCCTCTTGTGCAATTTCTCTTTCCTGCTCTTTAATTTCTTCTTTATAAAGCATAAATGCAAGAACACCCATAGATACAGAAGCAATTAAAAATGGTGCTTTTGGCATATCTGGAACTAAAGCTAGCATTAACATTACTCCACTTGCTATAGCACATGCTATTGGATACGCTGTTAATTGCTTAGTTAATGTTTTACCAAAATTATCTGCACTACCTGATCTAGTAACTAATATACCTGATGCAGTTGAAATTAATAATGCTGGTACCTGAGAAACAAGTCCATCCCCAACTGTTAAACTAACATAAAGAGAGGCTGCATCACCTGCTGATAATCCCTTATCCATCATACCAATTACAATACCTGCAATTACATTAATTAATGTAATTATTATACCTGCTATGGCATCACCTTTAACGAACTTTGATGCCCCGTCCATTGCTCCATAAAAATCAGCCTCTGATTGTAAGTCTAATCTTCTTTTTCTTGCTGTTGCCTCATCAATTACTCCTGAGTTTAAATCTGCATCTATACTCATTTGTTTACCTGGCATAGCATCAAGAGTAAATCTTGCTGATACTTCTGATACTCTTCCTGCCCCATTTGTAATAACTACAAATTGAACTATTACAATGATTATAAATATAATTACCCCAACTACATAGTTACCACCAATTACAAACTCTCCGAAGGCTTGTATTATTTGTCCAGCATCTGCTTCACTTAGGATTAATCTAGTTGAAGATATATTTAATCCTAATCTGAATAATGTTGTTACAAGTAATAAAGTTGGAAAAACTGATAATTGTAGTACATTAGTTGTAAACATTGTTATTAACATTACTATAATTGATATTGTTATGTTTAACGCTAGTAATATATCTAATAAGAATTTAGGTAATGGAATAATTATCATAAGAACTATGCAAATTACCCCAAAAGCTACCAGTATATCCATATTGTTTTTTATATCTAGCTTATTATTACTAAATGGTAACACCTTATCCCATCCTTTTATAAAAGTTATTTATTCTTCTTCATCTTAAATACCAATACCAATATTTCCGCTACTGCTTGGTACATGTCCTGTGGAATGTCATCCTCCACATCTAGTTTCTCGTATATCAACCTTGCTAAAGGTTTATTTTCTATTATTGGAACATCACTTTTCTTAGCTTCTTCTTTGATTTTTAAAGCTATATGGTCTACCCCCATTGCAACAATTTTAGGTGCTTCCATATTTCCTTCATCATATTTTATAGCAACTGCAATATGAGTTGGATTTGTAATTACAACTGTTGCATCTCCAACTGCCTGCATCATTCTACCTGTTGCCATTTCCCTTTGCTTTTGTTTTATCTTTCCTTTAATATGAGGGTCCCCTTCCATTTGTTTGTACTCTTCCTTAACTTCCTGCTTAGACATCCTCATATCCTTTTGGTGAAATCTTATTTGAACAAAATAATCTATTGCGGCTATAGCCACAAGAATCATTGATATCTGAGTAAATATCCCAATTACTAAGCTTTTAACCTCTGTCCCAATAGTTGGCAAATAAAGATTTCCCATTTGAATTATGCTATCATAATTGCTCGTAATGTACTTATACCCTACAAAAGCAATTATGGATACAACTATAAGATTCTTTATTAAATCTACAAATGATTTCTTAGAAAACATATTCTTAAAACCACTCATTGGATTTAATTTTGAAAACTTAGGCTTAAGCCCCTCTCCTGTAAACATAATACCTGTTTGAAGTAAGCTAGCTACAACCCCAACAATCATAATTGGAACAACAACTGGTAATAAAATCATTGCTATTTTACTTAATACAGTTATTGCTATTCCGCTAACTGTTAATTCATTTACCTCCATAGAAGAAAAATTGCTCAGGAAATAAATTAATGTATCTCTTGCTCCCCCAACCACAAATTCACTTAAGGTTAAAACAATAAATGTACATGTTAGCATTGATAAAGCAAGCCCAATTTCTTTACTTCTTGGTACCTGTCCTTTTTTCTTAGCATCTGCCTTTTTTTTAGGAGTTGCCTCTTCTGTCTTTTCCCCTGAAAAAATAAATGCGATTGGTACCATTCCAACTGTTTTAAATATTTTTTCAAAAATATCTGGTAGATTACCAATTGCGATTATTACAATTTTTATTGTTAGAGGAAGTATGACTATAAAGGTCAATAACCCTACAATAATTTTTACTGGCATACCAAGTATCATTACATTTATTGCTGGTACAGCTCTTGAAACAAGTGCCATACATAAGTCTGTTATTATAATAATCAATACCAAAGGTATTGCTATTTTCAATCCTAGTGTAAAAAAGTCAATAAAGCTTTGAACTACCACCATGACTGATTCCCCATTTATAACACTTTGTCCAATAGGGACTATACTAAAGCTCCTTATTAAGCACTTTAGTAATAGGTGATGTCCATCAACCACAAAGAAAATCATCATTGATATTGTATAAAGTAGATTAGATAATACAGTTGAATTGACACTTGTTGTAGGATCTACTATTTGTACCATGGATAAACCCGCTTGCATATCCATAAGCGCCCCTGCAAATCTAATCATTTCAAAGAGCATACTTGTTATTGTTCCAAGTATTATCCCTGTCATTATTTCATTTAATATGCTTATTATAAGCTCATAGTTATTTGATATTTCCGAAACATAGGAGTAATCAATTCCTGATATTATTGCTAAAGAAATTATCAAACTAAGTGTTCCCTTTAATATTGGTGGAGTTCCCTTTGGGAAAAATATCTTCACACTTAAGAAAAAGGAAGTTAATCTAACAAATATTAAAGTTACTGCTAAAAAATATACTGCATTTATCACTTTAATTCACCTATGTTGATATTTTTATTATTAGTTCAAATATTCTTTGAGTAAATGACATTACAGTATGTAACATCCAATTTCCTAATAATAAACCAATCAAAGCTACTCCTATTAGCTTTGGAACAAAGGTTAATGTTTGTTCTTGTATTTGAGTTGTTGCTTGTATAATACTAATTATTAGCCCTATTACAATTGCTATTAATAATATTGGACCAGCAACCTTTAATGATGTAACTAAGGCATCCTTAACTACACCTATTACTAAACTTTCACTCATACCTACTCACCTCACGAGAAACTCATTATTAGAGATCTAACCATTAAGTACCAACCATCTACCATTACAAACAATAAGAGTTTAAAGGGTAATGACACCATTACTGGTGGTAACATAAACATCCCCATGGACATTAATACACTTGCAACTACCATATCTACAATTAAGAATGGTAAAAATATTAAGAAACCTATTTGAAAGGCTGTCTTTAACTCACTTATTGCAAATGCTGGTACTAATACGTTTAAAGGTACATTTTCTTTTGTTAATTCATTTTGATCTACGTTAGCTACTTCAACAAATAATTCTAAATCCTTTTGTCTAGTTTGTTTAAGCATCCATTCTTTTAAAGGCTGAAGCCCTTGATCTATAGCCTCTTCCTGTGTTATTTTATTTTCTAAATATGGTTTTACTCCCTTTTCATTCATCTCTGTATAAACTGGAGTCATTATAAATATTGTTAAAAATAATGCTAGTCCAATCAATACCTGACTGGGAATAGATTGTTGAGCTCCCATTGCACTCTTTAAAAATGAAAATACAACAACTATTCTTGTAAAAGATGTTACCATTATTATTACTGATGGTAATACTGCTAATATTGTAAATACTATTAATAGCCTTACATTTGATACATAATCAGCAGGTGTTCCTTCATTTCCTACATTTATGTTTATATCAGGAACTGGTATATTTCCTGGAGTTGCATAAGCTGAAACCCCAAAAAGACCAATTAAAGATATTGTAAATAAAATCGTATAAATAAACTTTTTCTTCTTACTCATTTTTCTCGTCCTTTGAATTTAATTTTCCAAGCAGTGCTTTTGCTCTATTGCCACAGGTTGCAATAAACTTGTCATACATTCCACTAATATTTTCAGCAGATTTTCTTTTTTCTTCTTCAATAACCTGTATCTCATCCTTATCTAATGTGTCAAGTACCTCTGTCTTACTTGGAGAATTGCTCAATAAATATCCTTTTTCCCCTACTTTTAATACTGTTACAAATGAGTCCTTTCCTAGTTGGACCCTATCTACAATTTTTATATGTTTATTAGAATTTATATTTCCATATCCCTTACCTGCAAACTTCAATGTTATCAATAACAGTCCCAGTACAAAAGCAAGGGCAAAAATTAATTTTATGAACATGAAAAATGTATCCATTATTTCTCCTTATTGGGTGATTAAATCTGCAAATTTTACATCTAAAATCTTGCCTTCAATTAAAATTCCATTAATTTTATCTACTAAGCCTTTTTTTACTGCGGCTTCATTTTCTGAATTAAAATCACTTGTTTTTTTAGTTTTAAAATAATATATAGTAGCATCTCTAAGTGCAACCTTTTTTTCCTCTAATTCTGCTGGAAGCTTTTTATTTGATGAATCATAGCTTATTGACATTGTTGTTTTTAAATATCTTTTTACTCCCTCATCATTTAGGTTTACCATTACCTCACCTAAGTCAAAGTATGCTTCCTTTATTATTGGCTCTGCACCAGCTGCAGCTGCTTTTTTCTCTAACATTATTTTAGTTGCAAAAAATGTTCCTGCTCCTACAATAGCTAATGCTAAAATTGATATTAATATAAATTTACCTTTTCCCTTTTTTTCTTGTTCCTTTTTATTATCTGATGCCATTATTATCACTCCTCATTCTTTGCAACAAGAAGAATATTAACTCTTCTATTTTTAGCTCTATTTTCATCACTTGAGTTTTGAACTAAAGGTTTATACTCACCATACCCCTGAGCACTAAATCTAGTTGGATTCCCACCTTTTTGCTCAGTAAAATATCTAACTACAGTAATTGCTCTTGCTGCTGATAAATCCCAGTTTGAATCATATTTTGATGTACTAATTGGAATATTATCCGTATGACCCTCAACAATTATTGAATTAGGTAGTCTTGAAATTAGCTCATCTATTTTATTAAGAATTTCTAAGCTATTAGCTCTCAAATCTGCTTTACCAGTTTCAAAAAGTATACTATCTTTTAATTGTAATATTATACCTCTTTCATCTTGTGTTATTTGTACAACATCATTTAGAGAGTTTTCATAAACAAACTCCTTAACATCATCATACATTGCACTTTGAGATGTATGGCCTTGTTCAATCATATCTGTATCAACAGCTTCTCCCCCAACTAGTGGAACTTCACCATTATACATATTAAATTGTAAAACCGAATCTCCTTGCTTTCCTAACATTACCTCATTAAATGCTGAACTTAATTGCTGAAGCTTAACATTATCTACTGTTGCCATTGAATATAATAATACAAAGAAGGTCATTAATAAGGTAATTGTATCTGAATAGGTTGCTAGCCACTCATCCCCCTTTGGACCACTGCTTCCTCCTCTTTTTTTCCTAGCCATTATTAAACAACTCCTTCACTTACCTCTACATTGGCATTTAAGAACTGCAATCTTGATTTTGGATCTAGGTAAGAAATTAATTTTTCTTCAACAATTCTTGGATTAACTCCTGATTGTATTGCTAATATTCCCTCAACCATCATTTCTCTTGATGCTACCTCTGCTTCATTTTTCTTTAGTAAGTTTTGTGATATAGGATTACATATTAAGTTTGCTAATAATGAACCGTAAAAGGTTGTAATTAAAGCTTTTCCCATACCTTGGGCAATTGTTGTTGCATCTGTAAGGTTTGATAGCATTTGTATTAATCCTATAAGTGTTCCTATCATACCAAATGCAGGTGCATATGCTCCCCAAGTACTAAAAATAGCAGCTCCTTCTTTATGTCTTCTATCCATTTCACCTATTTCTAACTCTAATATTTCTTTAATTGTTTCTGGTTCTATACCATCAACAACCATTTGTAAGCCTTTTTTCATAAACTGATCATCAATTTGTGATATTTCATCCTCTAATGATAATAACCCTTCTCTTCTTGCTCTCTTTGAAAGGTCTGAGAATTTTGTGATTAACTCCACTCCACCCATATCATCATTTTTAAAGGAATATATAAATATTTTACCCATTCTCATTAAATCAGCTTGAGAAATTACAATAAGTACTCCACATAGTGATCCCCCAACAGTAATAATAACTGATGGTAAATCCCAGAATATTCTTAATGAACTTCCTGAAGACATACCCCAGATCATCATTGCAATACCTACAATTAAACCTACGGATGTTAATGCATCTGACTTCTTCATAGTAGTTCCTCCTATACTCTCAATGTAACAATTTTATTTTTGTATCTTATTACTTCTTCTATAACCTCTTCTACGGATTCTAAAACTATGTACTTCTTACCATTTATTAAGGTAATTATTGTTTCTGGTACTTCCTCAAGTTTTTCAATATGATCTGCATTTAATACATATTCCTTATTATCCATCCCTGTTAAATAAATCATGCTATCTACCTCCTTGTATAAGCTTTTTAACACTAAGTTTACACAGGCTATTACCCATGTAAACCTAGCTTTATGATTTTTTTAAATTATCTTTTTAAATTTATAATATCTTGTAATATTTCATCCCCAGTGTTTATCATTTTTCCAGCCGCTTGGAATGCTCTAGTTGTAACTATCATATCTGTAAACTGCTCCCCTAAATCAACATTAGACATTTCTAACATACCTTGTAGGTTTTGCCCATACCCCTTTGAGTTGTCTTCACCTAATGTTCCAACCCCTGTTTTATATGAAGCTTCTCCTGAGTTTGCTGTTGTTGCATAAATATTACCCCCTTGCTTTGATAACCCTTCTGGATTGTCAAAACTTGCCATAGCAATTTGCCCTAAAGCAGCAACTCTTCCATCTTCAAGAACTCCAGATATTACTCCATTCTTATCTATTGAATATGATTTTACTCTTAACTCTTGGTCAGTTCCTGGAATCTTAACCTTTGTTGGTATTTTTAGAGTTTTTAAATTATTATCATATGACTTTAATTCCCCAGTTGCATCAACAAAATTCATACTTCCATCTTGGTCTAAACTTTGTACTGGTGTTCCTCCAAAGGTTTCATCTGACTCAGTTCCACTAATTGAAACTGGAGCTCCTGTAACTTTTATCCCTTGATTTATTCCAGCCTCTTGCAGAGCCTTATTTAATGCATTTTGAACATTTAAAGATGTTGTTACTCCTTGATTTACTAAATCTGCATTGATTATTATTGTTTTAGTTTTTGTATCCACCTTTGCTTCTGTCTTAGTACCAGCTGAAACTTTACCTATTTGGATCTTATAATCATTTAAATCTCCACCTGCAGTCATTTCAAAAACCATTCCATTAGCATTAACTGAACCTGGTGATTTTAAATCATCTCCACCCTCAATTGCCGTTGAAGTTAATCCTGTATATACCTTACCTGTTCCAGTAACAGTTATTTGCATATCAGCTGGCAATTTAGCATTTAATGCGTCTTGTAATTTTGAAGCTGTAACCTCATTTGGTGTAACAAAATCACCCTTTATCTTTATCACTTTATCAGTTGAATTTACTTCTACACCTAAACCATTAGTATCTTGTACATCTATTATTTCAAACTTGTAATTATCAAATTTAGTTCCCTTTGGAAGATTAATTGTAAATCCTGCTAAATTTATAGGTTTTGGAGCTTCTTTAGTAGTCCCCTCTTTAATTTCAATATTTCCCTTAACATTAGTAGCATTTGGAGCCCCTGTTAAGGTATCCTTCATTTTAACACCCTTAATACCTGCATTTTCTAATGCATTATTAAATAATCTTGGTATTTCAGTATTTAAATTTGTCACACTTCCATCAAGCTTTGCATGAATTTCGATTATCTTAGAATCCTTATCAACCTTTACAGCTGTACTTGCTGCATTAGTATCTCCCCACTTAATCTTATATCCATTAAGTACTCCACCATTTCCAATGGCTTCATCAAACTCAAATACGTTTGTGAAATCAAATCCACCAAAATCATTTAAAATAGCTCCATCATTTACAACAGATTTACCAGGTTCAAATTCCTTACCAATTCCAACACTAGTTGATATATTTGCAAGGTTCATTGGACTACCAGTAACATTAGTTACCTGTTGCTTAATACCAGCAGATGCTAATTTACTATTAATCTCTTCCTTTAACATATTTCCTGTTAAAGCACCCTTAGTTATAAAGTCACCATCAATAATAATTTTTTTAGTATCTTTATTTATTGTTGCATTTGTAGCTGTTCCTGTTCCTATTTTTCCAATTTCAAAGGTATATCCGTTTAGTTCACTTCCTTCACCTAATGCAAACGTGAAGCCACCAACTGATATGTTACCAGGTGCTGTTGCATTTGCACCACCCTTTATCCCCTCAGATCCTAAACCTTCAATTATCATAGGCTTACCATTAACGGTTACTGATTGAGATATTCCTGCTCCTGATAAAGCCTTAGTAACTGCTGATTCAACCTGTTTGTTCGTTAACGCTCCTGGGGTTGAAAAATCTCCATTTACAACAATTAATTTTGCATTTTTATCTATATTCGCACTTGTTGGAGTTTGTGGTCCAACTTGTCCTAAAACAACCTTATATCCATTTAACTGTGATCCAGGTCCAAATATAAAATCTAATCCAGCAGTATTAACATTATTTGGTCTTTGAGCTGTGGCATCATAACTATTATCATCATTAGTTACTGAATACCCCATAACTCTATAACCATCACTAGTTAAAAGATTTCCTTGCTCATCTAAAATAAATGAACCATCTCTTGAATACATAATTTCTGACCCTGAAGTTCCTAACGATTGTTCAGTTATTCCATGATTACCATTGCTATGATTAACCTGTAAAGTCCCATCTTCAGTAATAACAGGACCTCTAGAAACAACAAAGAATCCATCTCCATCAATAGCAACATCTAAACTTCTACCTGTTGGTTGCATATTTCCTTGAGTCATTACTGTATCAATACTTGCTAATTGTACACCTAGTCCAACCTGTTTAGCATTAACTCCCCCCATATTCATTGAAGGAGCTTTTGCATCTCCAGCATTTTGACTTACCATATCTTTAAAAGTAACTCTTGAAGATTTAAATGCAGTTGTCCCTACATTTGCAATATTATTTCCTATAACGTCAAGCTTAACTTGATTAGCCTTCATTCCACTTATACCTGAATACATTGATCTTAACATAATCTATTGACCTCCAAACCTTTATTTAAACTTCTTAGCCTCCATCATTCAGCTAAGATAGGCCTCCTTAACAGGTCCAGCCTACAAAATCACTACAGAATCCACATTAGTAAAGCAATTTTCCTTAGCCCTACCCTGTTCAACTGCAGTTATTACAGTTCTATTCTCTATACTTGCAATTAAAGCAACATCCTTATATAACATAACGGAATTCTTAGCTCCCTTGCCCTCAGCAATATTAAAACCCTTAGCAATTTCCTTCATGTCATTTTCAGTAAAATTCACACTCTTTAACCTATCCTCAGCATGTTTAGATAGTGTATATCCTCTTTCAACTTCTAAAGTTTTACTTAGAATTTCCTTAAAAGAGTCCCCCTTTTTCAGATTCACATCTGATGTTTTTTGGGTTGAATTCTTAACTTGAGTGTTGAAATTTTCAACTCTAATCGCTTGTCCATTAATCATTCTATAACCCATGTTCTCAACTCCAAATTATTCTTTTTCTGTACTTCCATCTTCCTTTGGTGGTTCTGTAAAGTCACCAACCTTTAAAACATCTTCATACTTGTATTCTTTAATTTCTCCATTTTCTAATTCAACTCTAATCTTAATTTCTCCCTTGTCTTTATAAACACCCTTAACGATTCCTTTAAGATTATTTTCTTCCTCATCTTTAACATTTAATTCAACATTTTTTCCAATAAATGAAGAAGCCACTAAGAATTGAATATTACCATTCATATTGTTTAATGGTGGAACACTATAATCTGGAACATCTAAAACAGTTAAAATATCCTCAATCTTAAAGTCCTTATAAACTGTCTTTCCACCTTCATTAACCTCAACTGAAATTGTAGTTCCATTTCCACCTGTGTTAACTCCCTTAACTACTCCTGTATAAGGTTTTCCTTCACCATCTGTAACATTAACAGTAACACCCTTACCAACTAAGCTATGTGCAGTATACTTACTCATAGTAGCATTAAGATTTTGCATTTGCTCCATTCCAGCAAACTGTGCCATTTGTGATACATATGCAGTTGGATCAATATCAGCTGTTGGGTCCTGATTAGCAAGCTCAGCTGATAATATTTTTAAGAATGCATTCTTATCCATATCTTCGCCTGGTTTTCTAATTGGTGTTCCTCTATCTGTTTTATTTGGTCCAGCATATCCATTTACTGTAAAATTGCTCATGTATTATCCTCCTATGCCAACATATTTACATTTCCATTATGTAGATTTTCCTCAACTACTTCTTCCTGTAGTACATCACCAATTGAATTATTCTTCTTTAAATGTTCTTGGAATAATTCACTTTTATTTTCTTGTCCTTCTCTATAGAAGGTTGTGTCATCATTATAAAGACTAATGTTAACTTCTTGAATTTTAATGTTTTGTTCAGCTAAGTTCTTCTTAATATCAACTAAATTATTGTTTAATATTGCATAAGCATCCTTTGAGTTTGCTTTAATATTAGCTTTCATAACATCCTTTTCTTGAGAAATTGATATTGTAATTTCTCCAAGTTCTTTTGGATAAATCTTAACTGTTAATTCCTTTAGTGAATTAGTTTGCATAAATTTAATAGTTTTTATTGTGTCAAATACTGCATTGTTCTTTGTAATTATTGGCTCTGCCTTAACTACATCTACCTTACCAAAGCTAGTTTTGAAAGCATTTATTGAAAATTTATCATTTACTTTATTTTCTTCACTAATTAAGCTTTTTAAGAACTTGTCTTCCTTTTTCTCCTCTGGTTTCTCAGAACTTTTATCACTCTTTACAACCTTTGAAGCTTCCTCATCTTTTGTGAATGACATTTCTTCTTGAGACTTTTGGCTTAATTCGCCCTTACCTTCTGTTTTAGCTACTAAAAAGCTTGAAATCTCTTCCTTTAATGATGCTAAGCTATCCTTATTCTCTGGATTTTTAACAATATTACTTAACTTCTCAATAAGCTTCTCAATTGATTTATTTTCATCCTTACTTGGCATTCTAGATAATAAATCAACTAGCTTCTCTAATTTATTAACAACCTTAGTAGTATTAGTTTCATTATCCTCAACTTTTCCATTACGTTTATCTTCATTATCCTTCATAAGTTCTTCATGTTGTTTAGTTAAGTCCTTAAGAACCTTCTTTAACTCATCAACATTTATACTTCCATCAGGATTTTTAGCTACATTCATTGGAACAGGACTTCCACCTTCTAATCTAATAAGCAAGCTCATTATCATAATTAATATGTTAAGAAAATAACCCTCAGAGTCTTCCTTTAAAGCTTCTTCTTTATTAATCAAATTTCCAATTAACTCTTTAATATCAACATCATCCTTCTCTAATTTTTCAATTAATTGATGAATATCATGGTTATTAAGTTCTTCTTTATTATCTACATGACTTTGATTTGTTAGTTCATTACTTTGGTTATTCTCATTAACTACATTTTTCTTATGCTCTTTTAATATGCTATCAAAAGATCCCTTCTCTGTAGTTTTATCAGCTCCACCATTATGCTTTTCAGTTTGTTTAACAGCACTAATCATCATCTTTGTTATATCCATTTTTTATTCTCACCCCCTTTCAAGTCTTCTCATAAAGCCATAAAGAGCGAATTCATCATTATTAATTTGTTCAATTCTTTGTTGCTCTTTAATAAAGCTTGAATACTGCTTATCTTTTAAAGTTTCCACAGTTTTTCTATCAATTGTTTTACTCTGTAAATCTTGTCTACTGTACTCTAACTGTTGTTCCTTCTCTTTAAGCTCATTATTAGTTTTTTCAATTCCCATTTCCAAGCCTAAAATATAATTTCTCTTAATCTTTTGGTAAACAATATCTTCCCCTGGTTTAATACCACCATACTTTTTATGATTACCCTGTAACTCATCTAGTTTTTGTTTAGTAATTTCCTTTTGTCTTTGGCACTCTTGAAATCTTCTCTTACTTTCCTCTTCCTGATCTTGTCTTATTTCTAAAACCTTTTGAAGAGAAAACTTAAAACCATCTGCCATTTAACATCCCTCTTTCCTATCCACAAAATACTGAGGTTAAATTTGAAATACTATCTTGAATTAATGTAGCCTCACTAATTCCCTGTTTTAAATATGCATCTATGTAATCATGATACTTAATTGCCATATCCACCTTAGGGTTACTTCCCTTAACATAGGCTCCAATGTTAATTAAATCCTCTGAATCCTTATATGTAGCAAGTAAATCTCTAGCCTTTGATGCAGCTCTTTTATGGTCATCACTTGCAATAGCTGGCATAAGTCTTGATACAGAGTTTAGAACATCAATTGCAGGATAATGATTCTTATGTGCTAGATGTCTAGATAAAACAATATGTCCATCTAAAATACCTCTAACAGTATCCGCTATTGGTTCATTAAAATCATCCCCATCAACAAGAACAGTATAAAAGGCTGTAATACTTCCCTTATCAGAGGTTCCCGCTCTTTCCATTAGCTTAGGTAACTTTGCGAAAACTGATGGTGTATATCCCTTTGTTGCCGGTGGCTCTCCAATTGCAAGTCCAACTTCTCTTTGAGCCATAGCATATCTAGTTACTGAATCCATCATAAGAATAACTTTTTTGCCCTTATCCCTAAAATATTCAGCAATTGCAGTAGCTGTTAAAGCTCCCTTTAATCTAACTAAAGCTGGTTGGTCTGAAGTTGCACAAACAACAACTGACTTTTTCATTCCCTCTTCCCCTAAATCCTTATGTATAAACTCTAAAACTTCTCTTCCTCTTTCCCCAATTAGGGCAATTACATTAACATCTGCCTTAGCTTCTCTTGCAATCATTCCAAGAGTTGTACTTTTACCAACTCCAGAACCTGCAAAAATACCAATTCTTTGTCCCTCACCACAGGTTAAAAACCCATCAATGGCTCTAACTCCAGTTGGCATAATGTCCTTTATAATAGTTCTCTTTAAAGGATCTGGAGGATCATTTTCTAATGGATA
>JBOFVP010000414.1:0-15788 GCA_051653165.1 Clostridium sp. | reverse complement strand
TTATGTGTATACAGTAAATACACCAGGGGATTCTTCAGCAACAAATTTAACTAATATTGTTTCAACAACAGTAGCACAAGCCTATATTAGACCACAGGATGGTGGACTTGTTAAATCAGTAGACTTAGCTTATGCAGATGTTGGTCAAACAATAACTTATACAGTTGTATTAAAGAATACTGGAAATATTGTTGCTACAGGTGTAACAATGTTTGATACAGTACCTTCAGCAACAACCTTTGTAGCAGGTTCAGTTACTCTAAATGGAGCTGCAAATCCAGGAAATCCTACAACAGGAGTAACAGTTGGAAGCTTAAATCCAGGAAGTGTAGCTACAATAACCTTTAAGGCAGTTGTAAATACACTACCAACAGTAAATCCAATACCAAATAGTGCAGATGTACAATATTCATTTGCAGTTGGAGCAGGAAGTCAAACTGATAGAAATACAAGTAACACAGTTTCAACAACTGTAGCAAATGCAGATATTTCACAAACAGGTGGAGGGCTTAAAAAGAGTGTTGATCTTGGTTATGCAGATATTGGAAATATATTAACCTATACTATAGCTGTAGGAAATACAGGAAATGTACCAGCAACAGGAGTAACATTTATTGATACAATTCCAAGTGGAACTAGCTATGTTGCAGGTTCATTAATGGTAAATGGTGTTGCAAATCCAGGAACACCAGGAAGTACTGTAACTCTTGGAACTATTAATGCTGGAGCAATAACTACAGTGGTATTTAAAGTTAAGGTTGATACAATTCCAGTTCCAAATCCAATTCCTAATACAGCATTAGTTGGATATTCTTATAATGTTGGAACTTCAACTACAAATAAGACATCTCTTACTAACATTGTTCAAACTACAGTATTAACAGCAATTATTAATAATAATTCTGCTGGTAGTTTAGTAAAAGCTGTAGACTTAGCTTATGAAAGTGTTGCAGGAACACTAACTTATACAATAACAATGAAAAATAATGGAAATACTGCTGCAAACAATGTATTATTCTATGATACGATTCCAACAGATACAACCTATGTAACAGGTTCAGCAACTGTAAATGGAAGCCCTGCTACAGGAGATCCAACCGCAGGAGTACAAGTTGGAACAATAGCACCAGGTGCAACTTCAACAGTGGTATTTAAGGTAACAATAAATACAATTCCAAATCCTAACCCAATACCAAACCAAGGTAATGTAAATTACAGCTATACAGTTGACCCAATAAATGGAACAACAGCATCTCAAAACAACTATACAAATATAGTTTCTACAACAGTAGCACAAGCTCACATTATGCCTGGAGATGGTGGATTCTTAAAATCAGTTGATAAGTCAAATGCATCAATTGGGGATGTTGTAACCTATACCTTAGTATTAAAGAATACAGGTAATGTACCAGCATTAAATGTAACAGTATCAGATACTATTCCAACAGGAACAAGTTATGTAACAGGATCACTAACAGTAAATGGAACAGCTAACCCAGGAAATATTCAAACAGGAATTAATATAGGAACACTTAATCCAAATCAAGTTGCAACAGTTATATTTAAGGTTTTAGTTGGAACAACTATTACAGTTAATCCAATACCAAATACAGCTAATGTAGCCTATGGATTTAATGTAGGAACAACATTAAAGAATGAAGCTTACCAATCTAATACAGTACAAACTCAAGTTAATACTGCAACTATAGATACAAATTCAAATGGATTTAGTAAATCAGTAGATCTTGGATTTGCAAAAGTAACAGATGTATTAACCTACACATTAACTTTAACAAATACAGGAAATGTTGCAGCTGACAATGTAACTTTAATTGATACAGTACCAGGAAGTACTGCATTTGTTACAGGATCTGTAATTGTAAATGGAACACCAAATGGAACAGCAAGCCCATCAACTGGAATACCAGTTGGAACAATTGCACCTGGAACCTCTTCAACAGTAATTTTTAAAGTAACTGTTTTAACAATTCCAACATCAAACCCATTATTAAACAAAGGATATGTAGGGTTTAACTATACAGTAGATCCAACAAATCCAAATGGTAGATTTGGAAGTGGACAATCTAATATTGTTGCAACAACAGTAGCACAAGCTTATATTAGGCCACAGGATGGAGGACTTGTTAAATCTGTAGATTTAGCCTATGCAGATGTTGGTCAAACAGTAACCTATACAGTAGTATTGAAGAATACAGGTAACGTTTCAGCAACAAATGTATTATTCTACGATACAATTCCATCATATACAAGCTATATTCCAGGTTCATTATCAGTTGTAGGTGGTGGAAACACTGGAACACCAGATACAGGAGTACAAATTGGAACTTTACTTTCAGGTGGAGTTGCTACAGTAACCTTTAAAATAGTTGTAAATTCAATACCAACAGTTAATCCAATTCCTAATAATGCAGATGTTATGTATTCATATGCAGTTGGAGCTAACACACAAACTGATAGAAATACCTCAAACACAGTTTATACAACAGTTGCAAATGCTAATATTACAAACGCAGATGGTGGATTAAATAAGAGTGTTGACCTTGGATATGCTGATGTAGGAAATATACTAACCTATACTATAGCTGTAGGAAATACAGGTAATATACCAGCAACAGGAGTAACATTTATTGATACAATTCCAAGTGGAACAACCTATGTATCAAACTCATTAATGGTAAATGGAGTTCCTAATGCTGCACTACCAGGAAGTGGAGTAAATCTTGGAACAATTAATGCAGGAGCAATAACTACAGTTGTATTTAAGGTTAGGGTTAACACAATACCAAATCCAAACCCAATACCAAATACAGCATTAGTTAAATATGCATATACAGTAAATCCAACAGGAGCTGCTACTAATAAATCAGCCCTTACAAATATTGTTCAAACAACAGTTTTAACAGCAATTATTAACAATAATTCTACAGGAAGTCTAATTAAGAGTGTTGATTATAGTTATCAAAGTGTAGGAACAACATTAACCTATACAATAACAATGAAAAATAACGGAAATACTGCTGCAAACAATGTATTATTCTATGATACAATTCCAACAGACACAACCTATGTAACAGGTTCTGCAAGTGTAAATGGAAGCCCTGCTACAGGAGATCCAACCGCAGGAGTACAAGTTGGAACAATAGCACCAGGTGCAACTTCAACAGTGGTATTTAAGGTAACAATTAATACAATTCCAAGTCCAAATCCAATACCAAACCAAGGTAATGTAAACTACAACTATACAGTTGACCCAATAAACGGAACAACTGCATCTCAAAATAACTATACAAATATAGTTTCTACAACAGTAGCACAAGCACACATTATGCCTGGAGATGGTGGATTCTTAAAATCAGTTGATAAGGGTAATGCATCAATTGGAGATGTAGTAACCTATACCTTAGTGTTAAAGAATACAGGTAATGTAGCTGCTACAAACGTAACAGTTAAGGATACAATACCAACAGGAACAACTTATGTAAATAATTCTTTAACTGTAAATGGAACTAACAATGCTGGAAATATTCAAACAGGAATTAATATAGGAACATTAAATCCAAATCAAGTTGCAACAGTTATATTTAAGGTTTTAGTTGGAACAACAATTACAGTTAATCCAATACCAAATACAGCTAATGTTTCTTATGGATTTACAGCTGGAACTCTACCTAAGAATGAAAGCTATGAATCTAATACAGTTCAAACTCAAGTTAATATAGCAACTATTGATAATGGTTCTGGTGGATTAACTAAGAGTGTAACAAAGGACTATGCAAAAATTGGAGATGTGTTAACTTATACCTTCGTATTAAAGAATACAGGAAATGTTGATGCAAACAATATTGTACTAGTAGATACAGTTCCGTATGCAACTAGCTTTGTTACAGGATCAGTAATTGTTAACGGTGTTTCAAATGGTACAGCAACACCAGCTAGTGGAATACCAGTTGGAACAATAAATCCAGGAGCACAAAAAACAGTATCCTTTGATGTTACAGTTATTACACTTCCAACCTCAAATCCTATATTAAATATTGGATATGTAGGCTTTAATTATACAGTAGACCCTACAATGCCAAATGCTAGAACAAATACAGGAATTTCAAATATAGTTCCAACAACAATAAATACTGCTAAAATACCAGGATATCCACAAAGAGGTATAGTTAAAGCTGTAGATAAGCAGTATGTAGATATTGGGGATACAATAACCTACACAATAAGTATGGTCAATGTAGGAAATACTCCAGCTATTAATGTAAAGGTACAAGATACAGTTCCAAACGATACAGCCTTTATTCCAGGTTCAGCAACAGTAAATGGAACAAGTGTATCAGATAATCCAAATACAGGTATAGTTATACCAAATATAGCTCCAAATGGAAGAGGTACAGTAACCTTCCAAGTAACAGTATTAACTCTACCTACACCAAACCCAATACCAAATAATGCAACTGTTAACTATGATTATATTGTTAATCCAATAACAGGAGAAACAGGATCAGGTAGTGATACCTCAAATCAAGTTACTACTAAGGTTAATTCTGCAATAATTACAGCACCAGCAGGTGGATTAATTAAAAATGTTGATTATCAATATGCAAATGTTGGTCAAACAATAACCTACTTTATTTACTTGACAAATTCAGGAGATGTAACTGCATTAAATACAACTTGGCAAGATACAATTCCAAATGGTACAAACTTTGTAATTGGTTCAGTTTACGTTAATGGAGCAAATCAAGCAGGAGCTAACCCACAAACAGGAATATTTGTAGGTAATTTACCACCATTCTCTGCAAATACAGTAACATTCCAAGTATTAATAACAACAATTCCAACACCAAACCCAATACCAAATAGTGGTATGGTTGGTTATAGCTATATTGTTGATCCTACAACAAACATTCCAAAGAATGTAAGCTTCCCAAGTAATACAGTGCATACACAAGTTAATAATGCATCAATTACAGGAAATGATGGAGGACTTGTTAAATCCGTAAGTAAAACTTATGGAGCTATAGGAGACACATTAACCTATACAATTGTTCTTAAAAATACAGGAAATGTTAATGCTATTAACGTATTATTAACAGATACAATACCTCAATCAACAAGCTTTATAGGAAGTTCAGTAACAGTTAATGGAACAGCAGTACCATCTGCAAATCCACAAACAGGAATTCCAATTGGAACAGTGCCTCCAAACCTTCCAACAACAGTTCAATTCCAAGTTAAGATTATAAATACAATCCCAAGTCCAAATCCAATACCAAACCAAGCAGCAACAGATTATGAGTATATTGTTGACCAAGTAACTCAAATTCCAATTCAAGGTAATGGATTAAGTAATACTGTTAACACTAATGTTAAGAATGCTGTAATTAACAATAATGATGGTATTCTAACAAAGATGGTAAGTGATAAATATGTTGATCTAGGACAAACTATCACTTATACAGTAGTAATTGGAAATACAGGAAACACTGTAGCAACTAATGTATTCTTTATTGATACACTTCCAGTTCAAGTAGCTTATTTAGTTAATACACTTCAACAAAATGGAGTTACAAGACCAGGTGTATATCCACAAACTGGATTTAACTTGCCAAACATTAATCCAGGAGATGTTATAACACTTACCTTTAATGCACTTGTAGTTTCAATTCCAACAATTAATCCAATTACAAACGTAGCAGGGCTTGTTTACTCATATGTGAATGATCCAAGCTTACCAGCAATTGGTGTAGGAGTTCAAACTAATGAAGTTCAAAGTATCTTAAATAGAGCCATAATAGATGGTGCAGCTGATGGAACCCTAGTGAAATCAAACGATAAACCATATGGAGCTTTAGGGGATACAATAACCTATACAATAGCTGTTAACAATAAGGGTAATGTTTCAGCTAATAATGTAATGATATTTGATACTATTCCAAGCTATACAAACTTTGTAGCAGGATCAGTTTATATTAATGGAATAAATTCAAGTTCATCAAACCCACAAGCAGGACTTCCAATTGGAACAGTTGCATCAAATGCTGTAGCTACAATTACCTTTAAGGTAGTGGTAACTAGCATACCACCAAGCAATGCAATACCAAACCAAGGATTTGCAGGATACACTTATACAGTTAATCCATCAATTCCTAATGGTGCAATAGGTGGAGGGGCTACAAATACAGTATTAACAACAATTGCAACAGCAGTAATTACAGGCCCTCCAGGAACAAATGGAGCAAATTCAGGTGGAACTAAAACAGCTACACCAAATCCAGCTTCAGTTGGAGATACAGTAGTTTACTCAATTGCAGTTTATAATGGTGGAAACACACCAGCAACTAATTTAATGGTATATGATACTATTCCAACAGGAACAAGTTTTGTAGCAGGTTCAGCAGCAGTAAATGGAGTACCTCAACCAGCATCAAATCCACAAACAGGAATTAATGTAGGAACAGTAAATCCAGGAACTACTAGCACAGTAACCTTCAGCGTTTTAGTTACAACTTTAATAAATCCATTAACTCTTGTAAATAGTGCAAGAACAACCTATAACTTTACAACAGACCCTTCAGTTCCAAATGGTGGTTCAGGTGGAGGAGTAACTAATCCAGTTACAGTTCCAGTTAATGTTGCTACTTTTGGAAGCTTAAATGGAGAATCAGGTTTAGTTAAATCAGTGGATTTAACCTATGCTAAAATTGGAGATACCTTAACCTATACAATTGATGTTAAGAATTTAGGTAATGTAACAGCTAATGGAGTATTATTCCAAGATACAATACCTCAAGGAACTCAATTTGTTATTGGATCACTAACTTTAAATGGAACAGCTCAACCAGGTGCAGCACCAGATAGTGGAGTTTCCCTAGGAAATGTAGCAGCAGGACAAACAGATATAGTTAGCTTTAAGGTTATAGTATTAACTATACCAACACCAAATCCAATTCCTAACCAAGCTTTAGTTGGATATACCTTCAATGTAAGTCCAACAGATAGTAGAAATGGAAAAGATGTTTCTAACTATGTAAAGACAACAATTAATATAGCTATAATTGGTCAACCACAAGGACCAGGAAATCCAAATGGATCAGGGGTATCAAAGAGTGCTAACCCAAGCTATGCAGATATAGGAACAACAGTAACCTATACAATGGGTGTAACAAATTCAGGTAATGTAATAGCTGAAAATGTAATTATTAACGATATTATTCCAACAGGAACAACATTTGTAGCAGGAACTGTAACAGTAAATGGAACAGCTCAACCAAGTGCAAATCCAGCTTCAGGAATAACAGTTGGTAATATTAATCCAGGTGCAACAAGTACAGTAACCTTCCAAGTAGTAGTAGTTTCAATTCCTGCAAATAAGGTTGTAACAAATAAACCTTCAGGAACCTTCTCCTATACAGTTGACCCATCAGTACCAGGTGGACAAACTTCAAGCTTTGGTGGTAATACAGTAACAGTACCTGTTAATAATGCTAATATTTCAACTGGTGGTGGAGGATTAAATAAAACTCAAACACCTCAATACGCTACAATTGGAGATACAATAACTTATACAATTAATGCAATGAATACAGGATCTACAAATGCAAATAATGTAGTTGTAACAGACCCATTAAATCCTGCACTTAAATTTGTAACTAATTCAGTAAGTATAAATAATATTCCAAATGCAAGTGATAATCCTAATACTGGCATAAATCTTGGAACATTAGCTCCAAATGTTATGAATACAATTACCTTTAAGGCTGTTGTAGTAACAACTCCAACTATTAATCCAATACCAAACCAAGCAAACGTTAATTACACTTATAATCCAGCACCAGGAATTACAACAACAGTTACAAATCCATCACCAATAACACAAACAACAGTAAGCTACGTTAACCTTGGAAATGCACAAAAGGATAGTAGCCCTAAATATGTTAAACTAGGTGATACAGTAACCTATACTATTACAATTCCTAATACAGGAAATGTTCAAGTTGATAATGTTGTAGTTCAAGATACAATTCCAACAGGAAGCACATTTGTACCAAATTCAGCTATGGTTAATGGAGTTCCAAACCCAGGAAATCCACAAAGCGGAATTAATATTGGTTCAATTTTAGCTGGAGGAAGCGGAGTATTAGAGTTCCAAGTAGTTGTAACTTCAGTACCAGCTTCAGGAGTATTAACTAATAAGGCTAACTTCACTTATTCCTATACAGTTGATCCTGATAATCCAGGTGGAAAAACTGGAACAGGCGGAACAAATATTAATACAACAACAGTAACTCAAGCTACACTAGTAGGACCTCCAGGAACATCAGGTGCTAATAATGCTGGAACTAAGAGTGGAACACCAAGTCCTGCAGATGTTGGTAACACTGTAACCTACACTATTTTATTAAAGAATGCAGGTAATGTAGCGGCTAATAATGTTGTTATTAATGATACAATCCCAACTTGTACAACTCTAGTAGCTAACTCAGTAACTGTAAATGGGGCAACTCAAACAGGAGCAGACCCAGCTACAGGAATAAATGTTGGCACAATTAATGCAGGAGCAACAGCAACTATAACCTATAAGGTTAAGGTTACTTGTATGAACACTCCTCAACCATCGAATATTGTTAACCAAGCTAATGTAAGTTATAACTTTATAACAGATCCAAGTTTACCTCCAACTACAGTAACAGGACCTACAAATCCATCAACAATTCCAATTAATACTGCAAGCTTTAACCTAAATGGTCAAAATGGAATAGTTAAGACAGTAGATAAGCCTTATGCTGATAGAGGAGACACATTAACCTATACAATTGACTTAACAAACCTTGGTAACACAAGTGCTAATAATGTTCAATTTATAGATACAATTCCTCAAGGAACAATGTTTATATCTGATTCATTATCAGTAAATGGATCAATTGTAAATGGAGCTAATCCAGGAAGTGGTGTTAATGTTGGAAGTATTCCAGCAGGGGCAACAACTGAAGTAATATTTAAGGTTCTTGTATTAACAATACCAAGTCCAAATCCAATACCAAACTATGGATTTGTTAAATACACTTATACAGTTAATCCAAGCATTCCAAATGGAGCATCAGGAAACAATTTAAGTAACCTTGCATTAACAACAATTTCTGCTGCTGTTATTGGTCAACCAGGTGCACCAGGAACATCAGGAGGATCAGGAATATTAAAATCTGCAAGCCCAACAAATGCAGATATAGGAACAACAGTAACCTATACAATGGTTGCAACTAATACAGGTAATACAACAGCAAATAATGTAATAATTAGTGATACTATTGCTAATGGTTCAGTATTTGTACCAAATTCAGTTTATGTAAATGGAGTTAACCAACCAGGTTCAAACCCAGAGTCTGGAATAGATGTAGGAAATATAGCACCAGCTCAAACAGTTACAGTAACATTCCAAGCTGTTGTAGTTTCAATTCCATTAACTAAGAGCTTAGTTGATACACCACAAGTTAACTACACTTATACAGTGGACCCAACTAAACCAGACAAGGCAGTTACAGGAACAGGAAACACAGTAACAGTACCAGTTAACAATGCTAAGATTTCTCCAACAGATGGTGGATTTAATAAATCACAAAATCCTGAATTTGCAACAATTGGAGATACAATAACTTATACAATTAATGCAATGAATACAGGGTCAACAAATGCAAATAATGTAGTTGTTACTGACCAATTAGATCCAGCATTAAGCTTTGTAGCAGGAACAGTTATTGTAAATGGAACTCCTAAGGGAACAGCTAGTCCAATTACTGGTATTAGCCTAGGAACTCTAGCTCCAAATGTAATGAATACAATTACCTTTAAAGCAGTTGTTACAACAGTTCCAACCAACAATCCAATTAAGAACCAAGCAAATGTTAATTACACCTATAATCCATCACCAGGAGTAACTACAACAGTTACAAACCCTTCACCAATAACACAAACAACAGTAAGCTATGTGGATATTGGAGCTGGAACTAAGAGTGCATCACCTAAGTATGTTCAAATTGGAGATACAATAACCTATACAATTGATATTCCAAACAACGGTAACACTGATGCAAATCAAGTAACTGTTATAGATACAATTCCAACAGGAACAACCTTTGTTTCTAACTCAGTAACTGTTAATGGAACAGGGCAACCTGGAGCAAATCCACAAACAGGAGTAAATGTTGGAACAATAGCACCAGGTTCTAGTACAGTTATGACCTTCCAAGTTATTGTTAATACAATTCCATCAACTGGTAAGATTGCAAACCAAGCATCAAATAGCTACAAGTTCACAGTAGACCCTGCTAATCCAGATGGAGAGGGTGGAAGTAAGAATACAAATATTACAACCACATCAGTAACTCAAGCTATATTAGTTGGTCCTCCAGGAACATCAGGAGCTGGAAATACTGGAAGTAAGACAGGAACACCAAGTCCAGCAGATGTTGGAAATACAGTAACCTATACAATTGCTATTAAGAATAATGGAAATGTTGCTGCAAATAATGTTGTAATTACAGATACAATTCCAACTTGTACAAGCTTTATTTCTAACTCAGTTACAGTAAATGGAGCTACTCAAACAGGAGCAGACCCAGCTACAGGAATTAACGTTGGAACAATTAATGCTGGAGCTACAGCAACAATAACCTATAAGGTTAAGGTTACTTGTATGAACACTCCACAACCTTCTAATATAACTAACCAAGCTAATATAAGCTATAACTTTATAACAGATCCAAGTCTTCCACCAACAACTGTTACAGGACCAACAAATATTTCAACAATACCTGTAAACACAGCTAGCTTTAATCTAAATGGTCAAAATGGAATAGTTAAGACTGTAGATAAAGCCTTTGCTGATAGAGGAGACACATTAACCTATACAATTAATTTAACTAACCTTGGTAACACAAGCGCTAATAATATTATCTTTAAAGATACAATACCAAATGATACTCTTTATATTACAGACTCATTATCAGTTGATGGGGTTGTAGTTAATGGAGCAAATCCACAAACAGGTGTATCAATAGGAAGTATTGCAGCTGGTGGTAACAAGCAAATAAGCTTTAAGGTTTTAGTATTAACAATACCAACACCAAATCCAATACCAAACACTGGTAGAGTAAACTACACTTACACTGTAAATCCAAGTATACCAAATGGAGTTTCAGGTTATAATGCAAGTAACATTGAATTAACAACAGTGGTTGCTGCAGTTATTGGACAACCAGGAGCACCAGGAACCTCAGGTGGATCTGGAATTCTTAAGTCAGCTAACCCAAGCTATGCAGATATTGGAACAACAGTAACCTATACAATGGTTATTAAGAATACTGGAAATACAACTGCTAAGAATGTTATTGTTTATGATACTATTGCACTAGGTTCAGTATTTATTCCAAATTCAGTTTATGTAGATGGTGCTAATCAACCAGGTGCAAACCCTGAAACAGGAATAGATGTTGGAAATGTTGACCCAGGAGTAACCTCAACTATTACCTTTAAAACAATGGTTGTATCAATTCCACCTTCAAAGACTTTAACAGATACACCAAGAGTTGATTATTCCTTTACTGTAGATCCAACACAACCAGATAAGAATGTATCAGGTGGAGGAAATACAGTATCAATTCCTGTTAATAATGCAACAATTTCACCAACAGATGGTGGATTTAATAAATCACAAAAACCTGAGTTTGCAACAATTGGAACAACAATAACCTATACAATTAATGCAATGAATACTGGTTCAACAACAGCTAATAATGTAGTTGTTAAAGACCAACTAGACCCAGCATTAACCTTTGTTGCAGGTACTGTAAATGTTAATGGAACAACACAAGGAGCTTCAAACCCAGTAAGTGGAATTAACCTTGGAAATCTAGCTCCAAATGTAATGTACACTATTACCTTTAAGGCTGTAGTTACAACAGTTCCAACTAATAACCCAATTAAGAACCAAGCAAATGTTAACTACACTTATAGCCCAGCACCAGGAATAACTACAACTGTTACAAACCCATCACCAATAACACAAACAACAGTAAGCTATGTGGATATTGGAGCTGGAACTAAGAGTGCATCACCTAAGTATGTTCAAATTGGAGATACAGTAACCTATACAATTGATATTCCAAACAACGGTAACACTAATGCAAATCAAGTAACTGTTATAGATACAATTCCAACAGGAACAACCTTTGTTTCTAACTCAGTAACTGTAAATGGAACAGGGCAACCTGGAGCAAATCCACAAACAGGAGTAAATGTTGGAACAATAGCACCAGGCTCTAGCACAGTTATGACCTTCCAAGTTGTTGTTAATTCTATTCCAGCTAGTGGAACAATTAAGAACCAAGCATCAAATAGCTATAAGTTCACAGTAGACCCTGCTAACCCAGATGGAGAGGGTGGAAGTAAGAATACAAATATTACAACCACATCAGTAACTCAAGCGGTTATAGTAGGACCTCCAGGAACATCAGGAGCTAATAATGCAGGTTATAAGAATGGAACACCAACAAATGTTGCAATTGGAGATATAGTAACTTATACAATTGCAATGAATAACTCAGGAAATGTTCCAGCTATTAATGTAATAGTTCGTGACACATTACCAACTTGTACAACTTTAGTTTCAGGTTCAGTTAAGATTAATGGAGTAGGAGCTTCAGGTTCACCATTTGATGCTTCAGGATTATTTGTAGGAACAATACCAGCAGGTACTCAAGGAAATGTTACCTATAAGTTAAAGGTAACTTGCCTACCAACACCACCTCCAGCAACACTTAAGAACCAAGCTGATATCACTTATAGTTATATTACAGACCCAAGTCTTCCACCAACAACAGTAACAGGACCAACTAATCCATCAACAATACCAGTAACTGTTGCAGGTTTTGTAATAAATGGACAAAATGGAATTGTTAAGTCAGTGGATAAGGGTTATGCAGATAGAGGATATACTCTAACTTATACAATTAATTTAACTAACCTTGGTAACACATCAGCAAATAATGTGGTATTTAAGGATACAATTCCAAATGATACAAGCTATATTCAAAACTCATTATTAGTTAATGGAGTACTTGTAAATGGTGCAAATCCACAAGGTGGAGTATCTCTTGGAAATATTCCAGCAGGTGGAACATCACAAGTACAATTTAGTGTTCTAGTATTAACTGTACCTTGTCCAAATCCAATACCAAATACAGCAGTGGTTAACTACAACTATACTGTAGACCCATCACTTCCAAATGGAAGAAATGGTGGAGATCAAAGTAATTTAGTTTCAACTCAAGTTAATGTTGCTACAATTGGTCAGCCAGGAGGACCAGGAACATCAGGCGGATCTGGAGTTCTAAAGAGTGGTAGCCCACAAAATGCAGATATAGGAACAACAGTAACCTATACTCTAGTATTAAAGAATACTGGAAATACAATTGCTAAAAATGTAGTTGTTTCAGATACAGTTCCAGCTGGTTCAGTATTTATAGCTAATTCTGTTTATGTAAATGGTGTAGTATCACCAGGTGCAGATCCAGAATCAGGTATTGATGTTGGAAATATACCTCCAATGACTACAGCAACAGTAACCTTCCAAACTATGGTTGTATCAATTCCACCATCTAAGGCTTTAGTTGATACTCCAAGAGTTGATTATGCTTATACAGTAGATCCAAGTCTTCCAGATACTACAGTAACAGGTGGCGGTAATACAGTAACTATTCCAGTTAATAATGCTAATATCTCAACTAATGGTGGAGGATTTAACAAGTCACAAAACCCTGAATATGCTACAGTTGGAGATACAATCACTTATTCAATTCTTGTTCAAAATACTGGTTCAGTAGATGCAAATAATGTTAAGGTTTATGACCCATTAAACCCAGCATTAACCTTTGTAACTAACTCAGTTAAGATGAACGGAACAGTTTTAGGTGGAGTAAGTCCAGTATCAGGAATACCAGTTGGAACAGTTGCACCAAATGCAGTATATACAATTACCTTCATGGCAGTTGTATCAACAGTACCAACAGTTAATCCAATACCAAATAAAGCTACAGTTGGATATAACTATAGCCCATCACCAGGAGTTACAGTTCCAGTAACTAACCCATCAAATATTACTACTTCAACAATTAGCTATGTTGATATGGGAGCAATGGAAAAGGATGGTAACCCTAATTATGTTAAACTTGGTGATACAGTAACCTATACAGTAACTGTACCAAACAACGGAAATACACCTGCAAATAATGTTGTTCTTAAGGATACAATTCCAGTTGGATCAACCTTTGTTAATAATTCTGTTTCAATTAATGGAGTTAATACACCAGGAGTTAATCCACAAAGTGGAATAAACATTGGAACAGTTAATGCAGGAAGTAATTCAGTAGTTCAATACCAAGTAGTTGTTGTGTCCGTACCAGCTTCAGGAAAACTTCTAAACCAAGTAACCTCAAGCTACACCTTTACAGTTGATCCAGCTAACCCAGATGGAAGAGGTGGAGGAGCAACTTCAAATATTAATCAAGTATCAGTAACTAATGCAAGCTTAGTAGGACCTCCAGGTACTCCAGGTGCTAATAACACTGGAAGTAAGGTTGGAACTCCAACTAACGTAGACATTAATGATATAGTTTCTTATACAATTACAATGAAGAATACAGGAAATGTACCTGCTATTAATGTAATAGTTCGTGACACATTACCAACTTGTACAACCTTAGTTGCAGGTTCAGTAACAGTTAACGGAGTTAATAATTCTGGTTCACCATTTAGTGCTTCAGGCTTATTAGTAGGAACAATACCAGCTGGCTCAACTGCAATAATTGCATATAAGCTAAAGGTAACTTGTCTACCAACACCACCTCCAGCAACACTTAAGAACCAAGCTGACATCACCTATAGCTTTATTACAGATCCAAGCTTACCACCAACAACTGTAACAGGACCAACAAACCCATCAACTATTCCTGTAACAACAGCTGGATTTAATGTAAATGGACAAAATGGAGCAGTTAAGACAGCCAACCCAGTTTATGCAGATAGAGGGGATACAGTAACTTATACTATTAGCTTAACTAACCTTGGAAATACTCCAGCTAATAATGTTGTATTCTCAGATACTCTTCCAAAGGATACAAGTTATATCCAAGATTCATTAACAGTTAATGGAGCACCAGTTAATGGAGCAGACCCTGAGGGTGGAGTAACAATTGGAACAGTTAATCCAAATCAAACTGTGGTAGTACAATTTGCTGTACTTGTATTAACAGTACCAAGTCCAAATCCTCTTCAAAATGGAGCAGTGATTAACTACAACTATACTGTAGACCCATCAGTTCCAAATGGAAGAAATGGTGGAAATCAAACTAATATAGCTACAACAACAATTAACAATGCAACAATTGGACAACCAGCAGGACCAGGAACATCTGGAGGCTCAGGAGTTCTAAAGACAGCAAGTCCAGCTAATGCAGATATAGGAACAACAGTAACCTATACTCTAGTGTTAACTAACACAGGTAATGCAACAGCTAAGAATGTTATTGTTTATGATACAATTGCACAAGGTTCAGTATTTATTCCAAATTCAGTTTATGTAAATGGTGTAGTTTCACTAGGATCTAATCCAGAAGCAGGTATAGATATTGGAAATATTAATGCAGGTAAAACAGCAACAGTAACCTTCCAAACAATGGTTGTTTCAATACCACCATCAAAGGCATTAACAG